>DATBYN010000065.1:0-2808 GCA_036513695.1 Bradyrhizobium sp.
CGCACCGGCACGTTCCAGATATCGGCGGCATATTCGCGGATGGTGCGGTCGGAGGAGAACCACGGCATCCGCGCGACGTTGAGGATCGAGGCCCGCGTCCACGCCGGCACCACCTGCCAGCGCGCATCGATACCGCGCTGGGCTCCGTAATAGGAATCGAAATCGGCACACACCATGTAATGGTCGAGATAGCGCAGCGCGTGCGCGATCGATTCGAACCGGCCGGGATCGCCGGGCGAGAATTCGCCGCTGCCGATCGCGTTGATGGCGCGCGACAGACTTGGCGACCGCCGGATCACGTCGCCCGCATCGAGCCCCTGCTTGCGCCGCACCACGACGTCCATCGCCTCCATGCCGAAGATCGCGATATTCTCCGCGCCGACGTGGTCGCGGATCTCGATATTGGCGCCGTCGAGCGTGCCGATGGTCAACGCGCCGTTCAGCGCGAGCTTCATGTTGCCGGTGCCGGAGGCTTCCATGCCCGCGGTCGAGATCTGTTCGGAGAGGTCGGCGGCCGGAATGATCACTTCGGCGAGGCTGACATTGTAGTCAGCGAGGAAGGCGACTTTCAGCCGCCCGCCGATCGCGGGATCGTTGTTGACGATCTCGGCGACGTCGTTGATGAGTTTTATGATCAGCTTGGCGTAGCGATAGCTTGCCGCCGCCTTGCCGGCGAAAATTTTCACCCGCGGCACCCAGTCGCGCTGCGGGTCGTCCTTCATCGCCTGGTACAGCGCCACCGTTTCGACGATGTTGAGCAATTGGCGCTTGTATTCGTGGATGCGCTTGATCTGGACATCGAACAGCGCGCCCGGGTCGACCATGACATTGAGGCGTTCGCTGAGCAGCCGCGCCAGCATGATCTTGTTGTGGTGCTTGACGGCGCGGAATTTTTGCTGGAACGCGCTGTCGCTGGCAACGGCTTCGAGATGCGCAAGCCGCGAGGGATCGTCGAGCACGGCTTCGCCGCAGGTCTCGCGCAATAGATCGGTCAATTTCGGGTTGGCCAGCATCAGCCAGCGGCGGAAGGTGATGCCATTGGTCTTGTTGTTGATGCGTCCCGGATAGAGATGATTGAGATCGTGGAACACGGTCTCCTTCATCAAATCGGAATGCATTGCCGAGACGCCATTGATGCTGTGGGAGCCGACGAACGCCAATTGTCCCATCCGCACCCGGCGGCCGGATTTTTCGTCGATCAGGGATACCGAGGCGCGGAAATCGACGTCGCCGGGACAGCACGCTTCCGCCAGCGCCAGATGCGCGACATTGATGCGATAGATGATCTCCAGATGCCGCGGCAGCAGGCGCTGGAACAGTTCGACCGGCCAGGTCTCGAGCGCTTCCGGCAACAGCGTGTGGTTGGTGTAGGACAACGTCGCGACCGTGATCTTCCACGCCTCGTCCCAGCGGAAATGGTGCAGGTCGACCAGGATGCGCATCAATTCAGTGACGGCGAGGCTCGGATGGGTGTCATTGAGCTGCACCGCGACCTTTGACGCCAGATTGCGCAATTGCCCGTCGGAGGCGAGATGCCGCTTGATCAAATCCTGCAGCGAGGCCGAGACGAAGAAATATTCCTGCCGCAGCCGCAGTTCGCGGCCCGCCGCGCTCTCGTCATTCGGATACAGGAATTTGCAGATCGATTCCGCGCGCGCCTCCTCGGCGCTGGCGCCGAGATAGTCGCCGGTATTGAAGACGTCGAGTTTCAAGGGGTCGGGCGAGCGCGCCGACCACAGCCGCAGCGCATTGACGTGCTGGCCGCGCCAGCCGACGATCGGGGTGTCGAAGGCAACCGCTTCCACCGTTTCCGCCGGATGCCAGATCGCGAGGTCGCGGCCCTTGCGTTCGATATGTTCGATGCCGCCGCCGAAATGCACGTGATAGATCACTTCCGGCCGCTGGAATTCCCAAGGGTTGCCAAAGCTCAGCCATTCGTCCGGATATTCTTGCTGCCAGCCCTGCGCGATGATCTGGCGGAACAGGCCGAAATCGTAGCGGATGCCGTAGCCGATCGCGGGGATCGCCAGCGTCGCCATGCTCTCCATGAAGCACGCCGCCAGCCGTCCGAGGCCGCCATTACCGAGCGCGGCATCCGGCTCGCATTTGCGCAAATCCTCAAGCCCGACGCCGAGGTCGCCAAGCGCCGCCTCAAACACTTTTAGCAGCCCCATATTGTTCAAGGCATCGGTGAACAGACGGCCGATCAAGAATTCCAGTGAGAGGTAATAGACCCGCTTGGCGCCGGCGTCGTAGCTCTGCTTTTCGGCGGTGAGCCAATGGTGCACGATGCGGTCGCGCAGCGCCAGCGCGGCCGCCTTGTACCAGTCGTGCCGGGTCGCCATGCCGGCATCCTTGCCGATCGCAAGCCGGAGCTTGCCGAGGATCGCACTCTTGATCTCGGCCAGCGCCAGTTCGTCGACGGGCTGGCCGAGTGCCGGAAAATTCGTCGGGAATGATGGATCTGGCACTTTGGGTATCCTGCAACCTTGACTGTTGGAACCATGATACGCTGGTTAGGCCGGGATCGAAACCCGCGCGGCGTTGCGGGGGCATTTGTGCGACGCATGCATAGTTTTTATGCAAGGACCGGGCCGATTTTTGTCACATTCTGCGGCGCGCCCGCTTTGGTGATAGAGTGAAGTCGCAAAACCATGATGCCGCGACAGCTTTGGGAGGAGTAAGGCCATGAGACTAGCGATCGAGATCATCGCCGCCGCACTTCTGGTGTTCTGCATCACCGCCACCAGCGCGGCCTTCGCCGCCGGCAAGATGGGCAAGAGCGCCGACGGCCTGAGCTGCTCGTTC
>DATBYN010000066.1:0-12309 GCA_036513695.1 Bradyrhizobium sp.
TTCAAGGCGGCCTATGCCGCGGCCGAAGCCGCCAACAAGGAAGCCGGCGCCTTGCGCAATCAATGGACCACGACGGCGCAGGTTTTGGCGGACGCCAAGAAGGCCGCCGACAAGGGCGACTTCGATCAGGCGGTGGCGCAATCGAAGGAAGCCGAGGCGCTGGCAAAAGCTTCGATCTACCAGGCGGAAAGTGAAAAAGAAGCGTGGAAAGCGCTTGAGATACACTGAGCGCACAGCATGATCCGGAAAAGTGGGAACCGGTTTTCCGAAAGAGATCATGCTCCAACCATGAGGCGCGGAGACATCGCATGACCATCCGCCGCCGGGATTTTCTCAAAGTTGCGCGCGCTGCCGCGCTTGCGCCGGCGCTGCCACGGCTCGCGCACGCTGCCGACAATCCAAGCGTCTACGATTTCGAACATTTCGGAAATGCGCGCATCCTGCATTTGACCGATACACATGCCCAGCTCAAGCCGGTCTATTTTCGCGAACCGAGCGTCAATCTCGGGATCGGCGCGATGCGCGGGCGCCCGCCGCATCTGGTCGGACGCGCCTTTCTCGATCGATTCGGCATCAAGCCGGACACCGCCGACGCCTACGCCTTCACCTATCTCGAGTTCGAGAAATCCGCCGCGCGTTTCGGCAAGCTAGGAGGCTTTGCGCATCTGAAAACCTTGATCGATCGCCTGCGCAGCGACGCCGGACAAGGGCGCTCGCTGTTGCTCGATGGCGGCGATCTGTGGCAGGGCACGGGTCTTGCCAACACCATGCACGGCGCCGACATGGTCGAGGCCGCTAATCTCCTGGGCGTCGAGGCGATGACCGGCCATTGGGAATTCACCTATGGCGAAAAGGCGCTGCGCGCCAACCTCGAACGCTTCAAGGGTGAATTTCTCGCCCAAAATGTCTTCCTCACCGAGGAAGCGGCGTTCAACGACGCCAAGGCCTTCGACCCCGCCTCGGGTCGGGTGTTCAAGCCGGCCACCATCAAGGAACTCGGTGGTTATCGCGTGGCGGTGATCGGGCAGGCTTTTCCCTATGTGCCCATCGCTCACCCAAAACGCTTCACGCCAGACTGGACGTTCGGGATCCGCGACGATGAGTTGCAGAAGCTCGTCAACGGCCTGCGGAACGACGACAAGGTCGATGTGGTTTTGCTGCTGTCGCATAACGGCATGGATGTCGACCTCAAGCTGGCAAGCCGCGTCACGGGTATCGACGTCATCCTCGGCGGCCACACCCATGACGCAGTGCCGCATCCCATTCCCGTGGCTAACGCCGGCGGCGCCACACTCGTCACCAATGCCGGCTCGAGCGGAAAATTTTTGGGTATTCTCGATCTCGACATCGCAAAGGGCCGCGTCGCCGATTTCCGCTACCGGCTGCTTCCGGTGTTTTCCGAACTGCTGAAGCCGGATGTGGCGATGGCCGCGCTGATCGACAAGATGCGCAGTCCCCATGAGACTTCGTACGCCGAGAAGATCGCGACGACCGATCGCCTGCTTTACCGCCGCGGCAATTTTGGCGGCACCGTGGATCAATTGATCTGCGATGCGTTGCGCAGCGAATTCGATGCCGAGATCGCGCTGTCCCCGGGCTTTCGCTGGGGTTCGAGCATATTGCCGGGCCAATCAGTGACGATGGAGGATGTGCTGTCGGAGACCGCGATTACCTATCCCGAAACCTATTCGCAAACCATGACGGGCAGCCAGATCAAGGACATCCTTGAGGACGTCTGCGACAATCTCTTCAATGCCGACCCCTACTATCAGCAAGGCGGCGACATGGTTCGCGTCGGCGGTCTCACTTATACCTGTACGCCCGCGGAAAGCGTCGGGCACAGGGTTTCCGACCTGAAGCTCGATGGCGGCAGCACGTTTGAGGCCGGCAAGAGCTACAAGGTGGCGGGATGGGCCTCGGTCAACGCGCAGCAGGGCAAGCCGGTGTGGGATGTCTTCGCAAAACATCTCGCATCCGGAAAAATGCCGGGACCGCGCGGTGTCGGCATCACGTTGCGGGGTGTCGACGATAATCCGGGCATCGCGGGACCGGGATGATGGATTTTGTCAGATATCGACGGTCGATCGTGCGCTCTCTCGTCGGCGGCGCGACGGCGGTCGCGATGGCAGCTATCTCGCCGCTCGCGTGTGCCCAGCCGGCGCCGCTGCCGGACAAACCGTTCGCCGAGCATCGCATCGCGTTGCAGCTCTCGGACAATGACCCGAAGAAACAAAGCCTCGTGATCAGCGTCGCCTATAATCTCCTGAAAGCCTACGATCCGGACAAGGTCGCAATCGAGGTGGTGACCTTCGGTCCCGGCATCGATTTGCTGCGCCCGGAAAACGCCAACCGAAAGCTGGTCGAAAGCCTGGTCGCACAAGGCGTGCGCTTCGATGTCTGTCTCAATACCGTCGATACCATCGAACGCGACACCGGAAAGCGGCCGGACATCATTCCGGTCGCGACGCCGGTGCAGGTCGGTGTCGGACAAATTTTGTCATTGACCGAAAACGGCTACACATTGGTTCGGCCATAGGAGCTTTTTGATGCGCGGTTTTCTCGGTCTAGCGACCCTGGCCTTGATGTCGATGGCGCTAGCATCGATCGCCTACGCTGAGGGCAAGACGCATCACATCGCGATCCAGGTTGACCAGAACGATCCGGTGGTCATGAACCAGGCGCTGAACAATGCCGACAACGTGATCGACTATTATCGCGACAAGAATGAAGACGTCGACGTCGATATCGTCGCCTATGGTCCGGGGCTCCACATGCTGCGGGCCGATACGTCGCCGGTGCAGGATCGCATCAAGCATCTCAAGGAAATGGTGTTCCCCGGCAAGATCCGGTTTTCGGCCTGCAATATCACCAAAAAGGGCATGGAGAAAACCGAAGGCCACGCGATCTCCGTCGTGCCCGACGCCACCGTCGTTCCCTCCGGCGTCGTCCATTTGATGGAATTGCAGGAGCAAGGTTGGAGTTATGTCCGGCCGTAGAGACAGAATATATTTCTAGAAAATGGGTGCATCCGGAGAAAATCGGCTATAATAGGCCGGAAAAGCGGTAGTAACTCACCCATGATCTTTCGTCAGCTGTTCGACAGCGTTTCAGGGACCTACAGCTACCTGCTGGCCAGCCGGGCCGGCGGCGAAGCGCTGATCCTCGACCCCGTGCTGCAGAAAGTCGATCGCTACTGCCAGCTGTTGCGCGAACTCGACCTGAAACTGGTCAAGGCCGTCGATACCCATCTGCACGCCGACCATGTCACCGGGCTCGGCGAATTGCGCGACCGTACCCACTGCGTCACCATCATGGGCGAGCAGAGCAAGGCCGACGTGGTGGCGATGCGGGTCGGTGATGGCGACAGAGTGAAGATCGAGGGCGTTAGCCTCGACGTGATGTACACGCCCGGCCACACCGATGATTCCTACAGCTACCTGATGGGCGACCGGGTATTCACCGGCGACACGCTGCTGATCCGCGGCACCGGCCGCACCGATTTCCAGAACGGCAGCGCGCGGGCGCAGTACGACTCGATCTTCGGCCGGCTGCTCAAATTGCCCGACGAAACCATGGTATTTCCCGCCCATGACTACAAGGGCGACACCGTCTCCACCATCGGCGAGGAGAAACGTTACAATCCGCGGCTGCAGGTGCGCTCGGTCGACGAATATATCGAGCTGATGGGCAACCTCAATTTGCCTAACCCGAAACTGATGGACGTGGTGGTGCCGGCCAACATGCATGTCGGCCTGCACCAGGACGATCTCGCCAAACAAGGCCTCGCGCTCAGCGCGCGCGAGGGCATCGACAGCCTCGGCCGGCCTGACCTTCTCTTGGTCGATCTCAGGGAAGACAGCGAACGCGCCAAGCACGGCACGCTGCCGGGCGCGCTGCACGCACCCTACCCGACCATCGGCGAAAATCTCAAGGCCAGCGGCATGTTGCGCCAGGTAGCGGCTGCGACCGGGCGGCGCATCGTGTTCTTCTGCGCCTTCGGCGAGCGCTCCGCCATGGCGGTCGCTGCCGCCAAGGACGCAGGCCTTGCCAACACCGCGCATATCGCCGGCGGGATGGATGCGTGGAAGAAAGCCGGCGGCCCGGTGCTGACGGGGTGATTCAACTGCGTAGCCCGGATGAAGCGAAGCGCAATCCGGGAACACCATCTCAACGAAAGACGGCCCCGGATTGCGCTGCGCTACATCCGGGCTACGGGTGCCCCACCCGCTGCAATTCCTTCACCAGCAGATCCAGCGCCTCCGCAAGCATGCCGCCGCCGCACACGGTCAGCCGTTCCGGCATAACGATGCGCTTTGCCGGCGGATAGAGGCGCTCCAGCGCGGGATGCAGCAGGAACGCAAGGCCTTCATCCTCGGCGCGGTCGCCTTGCTCCGACACGACCAGAAAATCCGGCCGTGCATTCACGATCGCCTCGAGCGAGGCGAATCCGCCGGTGGCTATGCCGAGATCGGAGGCCATGTTGAACAGCCCGGTCTCAGCCAATAGCGAACTGATCAGGCTGTCGCTGCCGGCAACCCAGCCGCGCCGGAACAGCGGCAGCACGGAATAGTGTTTTTCCGTCACGGTTTTGCGCGCACGCGCGACCGCCGTATCGAGCCGGGCGATCTCCGCCGTCGCGCGATCGTCGTGCTGCACGATTTCGCCCATCCGGCGCATCTGGGCTTTTGCCTCGTCGAGATTTCGCGGCACGCCGAATTCGGCAAGACGGAGCCCATGCTCTCTCAAAAACTCCCGCGTCGAACGCTTGTCGAACTGGCCGGCCACGACAATGTCGGGCTTGAGCAGCAAAATATCCTCGGCGCCGCCGGACAACATGGGAAAGCTGCGCGCATCATTGGCGACGAAGGATCGGGCAAGATCGCGCGAAAACCGGCTGAGGCCCACGATCTGCTCCGGGTCGGCCAGCTCTATCAGCAATTGATCGGTGCAGACATTCATCGACGCGACGCGCTGGCCGGCCCCGCGCGCGGGCACAAGCCAGAGGCCGGCGAACACCACGAGAGCAGCGGCGAGCAATCGGGGCAAAGATTCGCGGCGACTTCTCATAGAGCGCCTCAGATTTCTGCCCAAGGCACGATCACCGCCTCACGCTTATATTCCGCGCGAAAAGCGCTGATCCGGAACACGTCGCCCATCACCTGCTCGGAAAGCGCCTCTGCCGGCGCGCCTTGCGACACCAGGCGGCCGTCCGACAGCACGAGAACAATATCCGCGAATCGTGCCGCCAGCACGAGATCGTGCGTCACCACGATCACCAGCGTGCCCTGATCGGCGGCCGCCCGCAGGGTTTTCATCACCTCGATCTGGTGACGCGGATCAAGCGAGGACGTCGGCTCGTCCGCCAAAATCACCGGCGCTTCCACCGCGAACACCCGCGCCAGTGCGACGCGGCTGCGCTCGCCGCCGGACAATTCCGTCACCCGGCGCGCGCGCAATTCAACCACATCAGTCGCGCGCATCGCCCGCAGCACCGCCTCGGCATCTCGCGGCGTCAATCGCGCTGGGTCGGTCGCACCATGCGGGTAGCGGCCGAGTGCGACGATATCCCGTGCCGGCAGCGGCCAGTGCACGAGATGGCCTTGCGGCAAATAGGCAAAACGCCGCGCGCGCTCGGGCAACGAGAGCGACGACAGCGCGTCGCCGCCGACGTGAATGGCGCCGGTGGCAGGTACCAATCCCGCCAGCGCGCGCAGCAGCGTGGTCTTGCCGGCGCCGTTCGGCCCGACCAGCGCGACCAGATGCCCAGGCGATAGCGCCAGCGAGACATCGCGCAGCACGAGGCGGCCGGCTAATTTGACACTGACGCCCTGCGCGGTGAGGAAAGCGGTCATGCGACGCCTCCGCCGAGCGCGCGGCGCTCGCGCATGATCAGATAGAGGAAGAACGGCACGCCGATGATCGAAGTCAGGACGCCGACCTTGATATCGCTGGTCGAGGGAATGATGCGCACGCCGATATCGGCGGCTAACAACAGGGCAGCCCCAGCGAGCGCACTCGGAACCAGCAGCCGCGCCGGATCGTGCCCGATCAATGGACGCATCAGATGCGGCGCGACCAAGCCAATAAACCCGATGGTGCCGGACACCGCGACCGCGCCGCCGACGCCGAGCGCGACGCCGGCGATCACCATCAGCCGCAGCCGGTCGATGTCGACGCCGAGGCTTTGCGCGGTCTCCTCACCTAAGGTAAGCGCGCGGAACGCGTTGCGTTGACTCAATAGAATGACCGCGCCCGCCGCGATGAACGGCAGCGCCAACATGACGTCGCGAAAGCTGCGATCCTCCAGCGAGCCGAGCAGCCAGAACGCGATTTCCAGCACCACGAACGGATTTTGGGAGAGATTCATCACCAGTGCGGTCGCGGCGCCCGCAAGGCTCGAGATCGCAAGCCCCGCCAGAATCAGGATCAACAATGCCGCGTTGCGGCCCGCGATCGCGAGCAGCACGAACACCGAAGCAAAAGCAAAAACGATCGCCGCGACCGGCAGCGCATAGGAGCGCACGTCGGCGAGGCCAAGCGCGATCACCAGCACCGCACCGAAGGCGGCCGATTGCGGCGCGCCGAACAATTCGGGCGCGGCGAGCGGATTGCGCAGCAACCCTTGCAGCGCCGCGCCGGATAATCCCAAAACGGCGCCGATCGCAAAGGCGAGAATCGCCCGCGGCAGGCGGATCTCCCGCACGATCACCTGCGCCACGTCGCTGCCGCCGCCAAATAAGGCATCGATCACGGTGACCGGCGACAGCCGCACCGGCCCGATTCCGAGCGAGCCGAGCGCTAGCAGGACGACGAGGACGACAAGCGCCGCCATCACGCCAGAGCGCCGCCGCGCCGCGATATCAGCCGTCATCATGGCGTTCTGAAAACTCATCCAGCTGCCTCAAAACTCCGTTGGAACCCTGTGCGGCCGGCTGGTTCCGGCCGCGCGGGACCGCCGTCCTTTACCACGATGGTCGATTCGAGCCGAAAAGCGGCGCTTTTCCATCGCGATATGGCCTAAACTTGCCTCCGCCGGTAGGATGCATGGTAGAACTGGGTTGCAGGCCGCCGCGGAACGACGCGCCCGGCGATTCGAGGCATCCGATGGACGACGAACCGAAAAGCGCGGCTGAACTGAAAGAGATCAGGCTGAACCGCAAGCTCGCGCAGGATGCCGAAGGCATCAAGGCGATGGCCGAGATCGCGGCAGCCGATATCGCGATTCGCAAACGGACCGCCGAGCTGCGCGCGATGCGTTTGGCGAAAGAAGCCGCTGACCGCGCCAAGCCGGCCGAACCGAAGGCTAAACCCAGCAAGAAGAAGAAGTCGACGTAGATGACAGATCGCAACCGCTCCGATAATCGTTTCAACAAGCAGGACCCAGGCAAGGCCGAGCGTGACGCCGCCTCCAAGGCCGTGCTCGACAACATGGCCAGATTGAAAGCCTTGCGGCTCGCCCGCGAGGCGACTGAGCCGCCGCGCCCGACAGTTGTGAAGAAGGCGCGCACGAAATCGAAGGCGGCAGACGAAAAAACGCCGGCACTGGCGGATTGGCTGGCGAACCAGCAAAGCGGCGGACGCCGGACCTGAGACTCTTTGTTTCAGCAGTGATCAAAGGGAATTATATGGGCAAAACCGGCAAAAGCAGCGAGCCGCCCAAGGCGAAGGACGACAAATCGAAAAAGCCACCGCCGCCGCCCAGCGATGAGGATGACCTTGAGGATGGCGACATCGCCACGCCGAAACGCGATCGCCACGGCGACGACGACGAGCCGCTGTAACCTGCTAACAGAAGTCCTCGCTCTCGACGCGGCGGATGGTTGCGAGATCGAGCAAATGCCCGCCCCAGCCACCGCGCGCCAGCTTGACCGCAAGGTTTGGCGCGGCCAGCAGAGATACCGCGATGATCGCCAGCGGCACCGCGCTGATCCAGTCCAGCCGCACCGGCGTGAGCTCCTCGGTTGAACCCGCATAGGGTCCACCGCCGGTCCACAAACGCCAGCACTCGCCCAAAAATTCGCGCCGCGTGCCGCCCCGCGATGCGCATCCAAGCAGGGCCTGCATAGCGAGATGGGTGCGCACGCCCGCGCGGCCTTCGGGCGCGGCCGCGGGCATTTCGCCCTGCGAAACCCGCAGCAGCAGGCTGACAAGATCAACACCGGCGAGATAAGCGCTCATTGGCTCGACCAGTCGCGGATTGCAATCGACGAGGCGCGGCGTGGCGCTACCGTCGGGCATGACGCAATCGACCGACATGGCTCCGTGCCAGGCAAGCTTCGCGCCGATCGTCGCCAGATAAGCGCGTAGCTCGGGCCGGCTGACGCTTTGCTTGATCGCCTCGCCACCGCCCGCGCCGGCGGCGATCTGCCGATAGGCATGAAATCCAATCATTTCGCCGTGGCAAAACACGGCTTGCGCCTTCTCCGTCGTGCCGGCGACGAATTGCTGCACCAACACTTCATCGGCAAACATGCCGTTTACGCTAAAGGCCTGCGCACAGAGCTCCCGCAGCGCGCCTTCCAGGTCGCCGCCGTTGCGCACAAACCAGATACCGCGGCTGGCGGTGCCCACCGAGGTTTTGACAACGGAGGGAAATTTTATCGCATCGCGCAATTCGCCGGCGGATTTCACGATTACGGTGGCCGGCTGTGGCAAGCCCAATTGATCGAGCAGCCGGCTGAATCCGGCCTTGCTATGTACCGTGCGATAACTGGCAAAACTCGGCAGCGCCAGCCCGACACGCCCCGCAAGGCGCTCAACTACGCGCGCCAACAAAAATCCCTGTTCGTGGATTGGCAAAAGCACGTCGAAATGCCGCGCGGCCAGCAGTTTTTCGATAAATGAGAGAAACCCGGCCGGATCGTCCCGCATGCCAGGACAGCGATGAAATTTGGCGACAAACCGCGAAAACCGCGCCAGGCAATAAGGACTGGGATCGCAGACCTCGACGATATGACCCGATAGCCCGAGGATCGTGATCGCCTCCCGCGCCGAGGTGCTGTTTCCCTCGGAGAGCACCACGCGGAGCGGTTTTGCACCATGCACGGGGGTGGCCATGGCAGGCATCATCCCACGTCCAGCGGCCTTGTCGCTTGAATAAATGACGTATCGCTCGCTTGCGGCGCGGTTCGCAGGGGCTGCCATGCAGCGGCGTTCATGGACAAATAACCCGCAGCCGGTAATTTTGGCGCGCCCTGCCGGGCCGTTGCAATTCAACGGGGTTTTGAATCAGACATGGTCTTTGAATCAGATTTGGTCGACGTTCTCGCCGCACCGCAACAAGCGAAGACGCAAGCGAAGACGGATGCATCGCTGCGCACGCTGGCCGCCATTTCGACGGCCCATTGGGTCAGCCATTTCCATCTGATGGCGCTGCCGATGCTGTTTCCGTTTCTAAAAACACAGCTCGGCGTCGGCTATATCGAGCTAGGGTTTGCCCTCACCGTCTCTGCCGTCGTATCCGGCCTGACCCAGGCGCCGATAGGCTATCTGGCCGACCATATCGGCGCCCGCAAGATCCTGCTGATGGGCCTGACGCTCGGCGGTTTTGCGCTGATCATGCTCGGCCTGCATTTGAGCTATCCGTGGCTGATTGCGAGTGCGGTGCTGCTGGGGCTCGCCAACAGCGTCTATCATCCGGCCGATTATGCGATCCTGTCGGCCCATATGGATGAGGCGCGGATGGGCCGCGCGTTTTCGATCCACACCTTTGCAGGTTACCTCGGCGGCGCCGTCGCGCCTGCCATCGTGGCCGCGCTGTTTGCAACGATCGGCGGCTATGGCGCGCTGATCGTGGCGGGTGCCGTCGGCCCGCTGGTGGCGCTCGGGCTCGTCGCCGTCGGCATTCCCGACGCCAGCGCCGCCGATCGCAAGATCGATGGCGTGGAGGCGCGCCCGCAAAGCGTCATCACCCCGACCCTGATCGTGCTGACAATCTTCTTCATGCTGCTGAGCCTCTCGAACGCCGGGATCGGCAATTTCGGCCTGGTCGCGCTGATGAGCGGCTATGGCGCATCATCCTCCAATGCCAACATCGCGCTGACCGCGTTTCTCGGGTTTAGCGCGGTCGGCGTGCTGGCGGGCGGCTTTTTGGCCGACCACACAAAGCGTCACGGCCAGGTCGCCGCGGCCTGTTTTGCCATCAACGCGGTGATCGTGCTTGTGATCGCAACCGTCAATCTGCCGACGCTGCTATTGACCGCGGCGATGGGGGCGGCGGGATTCCTCGGCGGCGTGATCGCACCGTCGCGCGACATGCTGGTCCGCAACGCGGCGCCCGCGGGCGCGGCCGGGCGCGCGTTCGGCATCGTCTCCACCGGTTTTAACATTGGCGGCATCGTCAGCCCGCTGTTGTTCGGCTTCATCATGGACCAGAACGCGCCGCACTGGGTGTTCGGCGCCTCCGTCGTGTTCATGATCCTCACGGTTTTGTTGGCGCTGGTCACCGACCGCAACCCGCGGGGCAGTTCCGCAGCCGCCGATGCAAGGCTGATGCAGCCCTGAGCCTCGCAAGCGGCGGTTGACAGCATCCGGGCAGGACCCATGATGCGGCCAGCAAAACAAATTTCGGGATGAGACGTCATGGCTGACAATCCGGACCTCGTGATCCGCGGCGGCACCATCGCCGACGGTTTTGGCGGCGAATTGTTCGAAGCCGATGTCGCGCTAAAGGACGGCCGCATTGCCGAAGTCGGCCGCATTGCCGCCAAGGGCAAGGAAGAGATCGACGCCCGCGGAAAGCTGGTCGCGCCGGGGTTTGTCGACCTGCACACCCATTATGATGGCCAAGTCACCTGGAGCCATGACATCACGCCCTCCTCGCAGAACGGCGTCACATCGGCGGTGATGGGCAATTGCGGCGTCGGTTTTGCGCCGTGCCGGCCGGACGATCATTTCAGGCTGATTCAGTTGATGGAAGGCGTGGAGGATATTCCCGAACCGGTGCTCAGCGCGGGCATCCCCTGGGCCTGGGAAAGCTTTCCGGACTACATGGACTGGCTGTCGCAGCGCCATTTCGACATGGATATCGGCGCGCAATTGCCGCATGCCGCACTTCGCGTCTATGTGATGGGCGAGCGCGGCGCGCGTCGCGATCCGGCGACGCCGGAGGATAACAATGCGATGGCCGCGCTCGCGGGCGATGCGGTGCGCGCCGGCGCCTTGGGATTTTCGACCTCGCGCACTCTCAACCACCGCACCTCGACCGGCGACTACACGCCGACGCTAAAGGCCGGCGAGGATGAGCTGACCGCGATTGCGGGGGCGATGCACAAGGTCGGGCGCAGCGTGCTTCAGTTTGTGCTCGATCAGGCCTCGATCGAGGAAGACCTGCCGATGATGCTGCGGGTCGCGGAGCGGACAAAATGCCCGATTTCGTTTTCGGTGGCGCAGGCCGACCGGGCGCCGCGGCGCTGGCGCCAGACGCTCGACAGTATCAATGAGGCGTCCGCGCGGGGACTTGCGATCACCGCGCAGATCGCCGCGCGCCCGGTCGGGCTGTTGCTCGGACTGGAATTGTCGCGCAATCCGTTCCAGACCCATTCGAGCTACAGGGAGATCGCCAAACTGCCGCTGGCCGAGCGCGTGGCGCGGCTGCGCCGGCCGGAGGTGCGCGCGGCGATCCTGAGCGAGACCGCGACGGCGACCGACGATCCGCTGTTCTTCCGCCCGAACTACGACAAGATGTATCTGCTCGGCGATCCCCCCGATTACGAACAGCCGCCGGAGAACGCGTTGGGCGCGCAGGCCCGCCGCCAGGGAAAACAGCCGGAAGAGCTGGCCTATGACGCCATGCTCTCCGATGATGGCCGCGGCATGCTGTATGTGCCGTTCCTGAACTATGCCGACGGCAATCTCGATGCCGTGCATGAGATGCTGCGCGATCCACTATCGGTGCCGGGACTCAGCGACGGCGGCGCGCATTGCGGCATTATCTGCGATGCCAGTTTTCCAACGTACCTATTGACGCACTGGACTCGCGACCGCAAGCGCGGCGAAAAGCTGTCGATCCCGTTCGTGGTGGCGGCGCAGTCGCGCAAGACCGCGCTTTCCGTCGGGCTGTACGACCGCGGCGTCATCGCGCCCGGCTACAAGGCCGATATCAATATCATCGACTACGACCGGCTGCATCTGCATCCGCCAAAGGTGCATTACGACCTTCCGGTCGGCGGCCGCCGCCTGCTGCAACAGGTCGACGGCTATGACGCCACCATCGTGTCGGGCGTGGTGACGCAACGCGGCGGCCGTGCCACCGGCGCGCGTCCGGGCCGGCTGGTGCGCGGCGCGCAGGGGAGTTTGCAGTAGGTTTTT
>DATBYN010000067.1:0-7485 GCA_036513695.1 Bradyrhizobium sp.
TGATGACTCCTCCGACGACGAGCCGGTGCACCACGCCCGCCACTCCGGCGGCGGAGGTGGCGGCCGTCATTATTCCCGCGGAGGTGGCGGACCCGGCGCCTTCTTCGGTGGCATGATGGGCGGACTATTCCGCAGGTGAGTTCCTGTAACCTCCAGCCCGCGAATGGAACATGTTGCAAAAGGCGGCCCTTACGGGCCGCTTTTTTTGGCACTTGCGAATCTTGCTCGAGTGGTGGTTTGTTGACCTCGTTCCCGATCGCAAAGCCGTCGCAGCGGCGCCGATCTGCGAACATCAAATCGGCCAGATGCTTATCTAACAGCACCACTCGGAACAAAAGCGAAAGACAGCTAAGCAACAGGGCCTTGTTTCAGTCACCGAAGAGACCAAGCGACTATCAGGGGTATCGGCCGGTGACACCGGATCGTTCGGGAGTCTCAGCGCCGATCCTGCTCGGCGCGATCATCATCGCCGCGGCGATCCTGTTGTCGACGCTGGTCACGGCGGTCAGCTCGCGGTTCATCGCGATGGACAGTCCGAACGATGACAATGTGTGGCTGATCGACCGGCTCACCGGCAGCGTTTACAAATGCCAGGCCTCCGAGCGCGGCAAGGCCGCCTGCGAGCCCGACACCGCGACCGGGAGCATCGGCGAGAAGGGCAAGCGCTGATCGCTGGAGATATTTTCACCGCTTGAACCCGCGCGAATCCGGTTACATTGCCGCGCGATGTCCCGCGCGATCAAACTTCACCCTCTGACCAAAGTCCAGGCCCGCTGCATCTGGCTGCACGCCCAGCGGCTCGACACCCAAGCGCCGTTCGGCGAGGGGCCGCCGGCGACGCGGGCGGCCGTCGAGCATCTCGGTTATGTGCAGATCGACACCATCAATGTCATCGAGCGCTCCCACCACCACATTCTGTGGACCCGGATTCCCGCTTATCAGCGCGCCGACCTGCGCCAGGCCCAGAGCATCGACAGGAGCGTGTTCGAATACTGGACCCATGCGCTGTCCTACGTGCCGACAAAAGACCTGCGCTTTTTCATTCCTGCCATGAAACGCCACCGGCGTGAGGGCCACAAATGGCTCGCTTCGGTCCAGCCGACCGATTTGCGCAAGGTGCTAAAACTGATCCGGCGCGACGGCGCGCTGACGATCCGTGACATCGACGATGACGTATTGGTGGACAAGGAGCATCTTTGGGCGAGCCGCAAGCCGTCGAAGCGGGCGCTGCAACTTTTGTTCTATGAAGGCGTGCTGACGATCTCGGAGCGTAACGGCATGCTCAAGACCTATGAGCTGATGGCCCGGCATTTTGGCTGGGACAAGCCGCCGAAGGGCGCTTCACCGCGCGACGTCACAAGCTACCTGCTCGAGCGCGCGCTGCGCGCCCAAGGCGTCGTCAGCCTGGATTCGATTTGCCATCTCGACGCGCCGAGCAAGGCGCAGGTCCGGCGCCTGGTCGACGCCAGAGTGCGCCGTAAAGAACTGGTGCCGGTCGCAATCGACGGCGCGGGTAAGCAGGAGCATTGGGCCGAACCGGCGACGCTAGAGAATGCGGGGGACACGGCGTCCGAGCAGGTCCATATCCTCTCGCCGTTCGATCCACTGATCATCCAGCGCAAGCGGACCCATCTGTTCTTCGACTACGAGCATCGCTTCGAGGCTTATGTGCCGAAAGAGAAGCGGCTGTTCGGCTATTTCGCGCTGCCGGTTCTGATCGGCGAGAACATTGTCGCCGCGCTCGATCTCAAGACCGATCGCAAAGATAAAAAATTGCTGGTGCAGAAATGGAGCTGGGTCGGCAATGGCAAGCAAAAGGGCGCGCGCAAGGATCTAAAGCGCCGCATCGAGGAAGAGCTGCACCGGTTTGAACAGTTTCAGCTCGCGGAGTGAGGCGCGTCCCGCACTGAGCAAGTTCCAGCGCGGTCGAGCAGCATGCCCAAAACGATCCCGACGCCGTAGGCAAGCATGTCCCAGGCTGAGAAGATGCGGCCGAGCAGCAGCGCGCCCGCGAGCGTCAGCCGAAAGGCATCGAGCCAGGGCGCATGAACAAGCCGGAACAGCTCGACGCAGATCGCGATCGCAGCTGAGATTAAGGCGATGCGCCGCCGTGACAAATTTGAAGCCGCCATCGCCACGAGGAAGAAAACCATCGTCCCCCACAGCACGGAGCCGCCGTATTTGACGAAGAAAGCTGGCAGCCCGAGGCCGAGCCCAAATCCGCGTAAGCCGAGGCCGGAAACAATGATCGCCAGGCAAAGGCAGGCGCGGATCAGCGACGCTGCCCGGGAAGCTCGATCTGGCACCAGGCGATTTGAAGCTGCTTTCGTCATCCCGGCGGTTCGTCTGCGAGCGGGATCGTCAATTCGAACGCGGTTCCTTGCGCCGATTCGAGAAGGCGGATGGCACCGCCATGAGCATCCAGCATCGCGCGCACGATGGCCAGCCCCATGCCGGTGCCGCCGCTGTCGCGCCGGGTGGTGAAAAAGCTGTCGAATATCTGCGTCCGGTTGTTGGGCGAGACGCCTTCGCCGTTGTCGCCGATTTTCACCCGCAGCAGGTTGCCTTGCCGCGTGGCGGCGAGATCGAGCGTCGTACTGCCATGCCGCGCCGCGTTGTCGGCAAGATTGGCAAAAATGATATCGGCATTTTCCTCGGACATGCGCATGGCGGTATCGAGCTCGCCGCTGGCGTTGATATCGAGTGAAGGAAAAGCCGAGCGCAAGGCGATGATCGAGGAAGACAGTTTTGCTGAGCCGACCGCGATGGGGTTTTCGGCGCGGGCGAAATCGCGCAAACGGGTAGAGATTTTCGCCAGCCGGTCGGCATCGGCGACGATATTGTCGAGGAATTTTCGGCGGTCCTGGTCGCTCATCGCCGGTGCCGGGGCGTCGATGTCGTCGCGCAGCAGTTCGGCTGCGCCCTGGATCGAAGTAAGCGGCGATTTCAGTTCATGGGAGACGTGGGTGGCGAACGTCGAGATGAAGCTCGAGCGCGCGTTCAGCCGCCGCGCCATCTCCAGAAAGCTTTGCGCCAGGCGGGCGAATTCGCTGGTGCCGTGGCGCTTAAGGGGGCGAAACGCATTGCGGTCGCCTTTGCCGATCAGGTTGCTGCGCTCATTCAATTCGCGCATCGGCTCGGTGATGGTGCGGTGAAAGAGGAATCCGATCAAAAGCGTCGGCACGATCATGGAGAGGATCGCAAGCACGACCTTGGCGCGCTGCTCATACAAATAAATGAAGACATTGCTGGGCGTGCGTGAGGCATAGACGACCCCTGCAACCTGGTCGCGCACGATCACCGGCATCGCCGTAAAGACGCGCATGCCGGTGCCGCGGCTCATCGAATAGAGCGAAGGCTGGTCGTGCTTGGAGATACGCACGCGCAAGGTAGCGGCAAAGCGCCCCTGCACCGCCTCGGCGACTTCGTCGAGATGCGCCAGCGACAGCCCGACTTCCTGGCGGCCGGCGATCACGATGCCGTTGGGGTCGAGCAGCCGAAATCCGGCGAGCGTCACGTATTGCGTCGCGACCAGATCCGGCATCATCCGCGCGCCGAGAGCGACGAAGGCGGGATCCGCTGGTATTGCCGGCGCCCGTCCTTCCGGCCTCGGCGGCAATATGCTCGCCTCCGCAAGTTCGAGCTTCGGCCAGATCGGCTGATACGGTTCGTCCGGGAATTTTTGAGGGGGAGGCAGCACATTTGTCCCGAGCGCGACAGTCGGCGGAATGCCGGTTTCGACCTCGCGCTGGAACACCGCCGATAGCGCCGCGCTTTGCGCGATCAGTTCGGACTCGGTCTGCTGGATCAATTGATTTTGGTAGACTTTTAGAAAGTAAAGACTGAAGAGGGGCAGCGACAGCACGCTGGCCAGAACCAGAAAAACCACGAGGCTGAGACTTGGCCGCCACTTGCGCCGCGGGCCGGGCAAAGGACTTGCGGCGTCGCGGCTTGTGGCGTCGCTCAACGCGATGCCTCGCAGCGTCCCAGCTTGAAGCCGACGCCGTGGACGGTCTCGATCACGTTATCGCAGCCGGCCGCCGCCATCTTGGCGCGGATGTTGCGGATGTGGCTGTCGATGGTGCGATCCGCGACATGAATATTGCCGGCGTAAGCCGCGTCGAGAATCAATTCGCGGGTGAACACTAATCCCGGCCGCGCCAACAGCGTACGCAGGATCGAGAACTCGAGCGCCGTCAGCGAGACCGGCGTACCCTCGAACTTCGCGGTGCGTGCGTCGGGATCGATCGCGAGCCCGCCATGGCTCATCGCCTTGGTCGCGGCCGGCGCCGGTGTGCTTCGCGCCCGCCGCAGGATCGCGTTCACCCTGGCGACCAGCTCGCGGGGACTGAACGGTTTTGTCACATAGTCGTCGCCGCCGATCTCAAGGCCAAGGATGCGATCGATCTCCTCGTCGCGGGCCGACAGAAACAGGATCGGCGTATCCGCGCTTTTCCTGATCTCCCGGCAGACTTCGAGGCCGTCCATCTCCGGCATGCCGATGTCGAGCACGATCAGGTCGTGGACGTTGCGGTCGAACTGGCGCAGCGCCTCCTTGCCGTCCTGCGCGATCGAGATCGCCATCCCGGTTTTCTCGAACGCGAAGCGCACGACGTCGCGGATATGCGGATCATCATCGACGACGAGAATGGAATGAGCCAATTGCGCTGGCCTTTGTCGCTATCGGAGAAATTCAGCGAGATTGTTAGTCAAATATCGATCAAGACGCCATGTCCGAAAACCCCAGGCTCGCCAATTTGTCGGGCGTATCCGGTCATAATCGGGCCGATAATCCCAAGCCATCGACCAAAGCGCCGGCACCGTTTGCGCATTGGCATCGAGGGCAGGCAAAGCTTGCGGGCCCAGCGACCTGAGATACGTCAAATCGATTGCAGGTCCGGTGCCGCTGATCTCCCGGCAGTGCGCTAAATTGTAGGATGCCACTAAATGCGGCGCGTTGATAAAGCAGCATCCGTAAAGGACGAGCGCCAGTGTCGCAGCGTTGGCCGTAACCAGCCAGGAATTTGGCTTCCTCAGGATGATCTGGATCAGGATCAGCATTAGCCCCGCGGCCACCAGTCCCATCCAGATGAATGCCGCGAGCCTGAGATAAGTGAGCGAGAAAGCCGCGACATAGAGATCGAGCCGGAAGATCGACGAGATCACAAGCAGGATGTTTTGCGCGATCCATGCCAGCACCAGCGGGCGGATTAGCCTCGAATGCTCCGCCGGTCCGCCCGGGCGCATCGCGACCAGGACAAAACCGGCGGCGAGCAGCGCGGTGGCGATCAGCGGATAGGCGCCGCGATGGGCATATTCGGCATGGCTCATGCCGTCGGGAAGGCTGGCGCCGCCCCAGAGGTAGACAAGGTCGAGGCCGCTCTGCACCGCGAATAGCACGTTGAAAAGGATCAGCGAGCGCACCATCGCCGCTTTGCCAAAGAAGAGACCGGGCTCCGAAGGCGCGCCGACAACCGCTTCGGCAATCGCGGGTCGCGCCACGGAATTGCGTCGGCTGCGACGGAGCATCAAAGGCCAGATGGATCCGGCCAGCAGAACCCAGAATGCCACCCGCAACGGATCAAGCGCGTCGATGAGTGACCGCAGGTCGATCCGCAACAGCCCGTGCTCGATCAAGGGGTTTGCCGAGGCGAACAGCCAGACGAAGACGGTGAAAATCCCGAGCGGAACAATCCAGCCAGCGAGCGAAGCGGGTTTTAGCCAGTCGTAATTTCCTCGCTGCGTCAGCCGGATCAAATCGGCCGCCAGATAAAACGGGCCGCGAAACGGCGCTGCCAAAACTTCAAGGAGATAGTGCCACCACGTCGCACGTTGCTGAGCGGTGACCACCATGACGAACATTGCCGTTGCCAGGGTGCCGACGAGCACGGAGAGCAAGCTGACGTCCTCGGCCAGGGCCAAAAGCGCGGCGATGAAAACGACGGTCATGACGATCAGGGTATGGCGCGTCGCGTGTACGCCATTGCTGGCGACCGCGGCGACGCCGAGCACGCCGAGAAACAGCGCCAGCGAGATGCCGATCTCCCAGCCGTAAAACAGCCAGTCGGCCAGTGCGACGCAGGTGATAGCAAGCATCAGCGGCGTGAGAAGCGGGCGCGCGGGGGCAGGGGCAATCTCGAAATCGGAGGCGGCGGCAATCGACATGACTTTATGTTCCTGAGGTGATGAGGGTCAGGTGAGGGGCCTTGGCTTTCGGCTTGGAGGCGTTGGGTTTTGGGAAGACGAAAATAGCAGCGTGAACCGGCGGTGATTCCAGCGAACGGTCGCTGCTCGGCCGTCGTGGCAGTCGCGATCGCCGAAACTGGATGCGGATGATTTTCCCCATGGCGCGACGATGCGCCGCCGATTCGCAGCGCGTTTGCTCGACCCGTTCAGGATTTGCGGATTGTTATGCAGACTTCGTGCAGGCGCGGGGCAAAGCGCGGCGGTCTCCGCCTATCCACCATCGTGTTTCGATACTCGAAACTTCAACTCATCGACCTTGGACAACAGAAATTTCAATAGCGGCGATGTGTTGGCCTCGTTGTAGCCGATGACGAGGTCGACCATCGGCGGCGCTCCCTGGATCGGCCGGCTCACGACCGTCTCCGGCAGCAGATTTTGCGCATAAAGCGGCAGCAGGCAGACGCCGCCGGTGGAGGCGACCAGCGAAATTGCCATCGCCAGATTCTCGGCCTGATGGTCAGGTTTTAGGGCGATGCCGACGCGCTTGATATAATCGTCGATGGCAGTCCACGCGGTCGGCGCCCGCACCGGGGATACGCTGATAAAAGTCTGCCCCGCGATGTCCTGCGGACGGATCGAGTTGCGCGCGGTCAGCGCGTGATCACGCGGCATCAGTACGATTAGCGGGTCTTTCCGCAAAAGCCTGAACTTCAGACCGGGCGCCTGCTTCTCGGGGCGCAAAAACGCCAGATCGATTTTTCCGCGAATGAGACCCGCGGCGAGGTCGGGCGAATCCTGGCTGTGGATGATGACTTCGGTAGAGGGCAGTTCGGCGCGCAATATTCCCATCACCGCCGGAAGCCAATCCATCTCGTAACCGGTCAGAAAACCGATCGCGAATGACGTCCGAGCGGGTTGCGCCGCGCGCCGCGCCGCTTCGCCGGCGGCCTCGACCTGCAATAGCGCCACCCGCGCATGATCGAGAAAAACTCTTCCCGCTGCGGTGAGCTCGACCCCGCGCGGGCCGCGGATCAATAACTCAACGCCGAGCTCCAGTTCAAGATCGTGAATCTGCCGGCTCAGGGAAGGCTGTGCGGTATGCAGCCGTTTTTGCGCGGCGACCGTCAGGCTGCCTTCTTCGGCCACGGCGACGAAATAACGGAGGTGTCGAAGCTCCATGCAGCCATCCCTGAAAAGTATGGCTCTGACCTTACAAAGTCTTTCTCCCGAGCGCCAGCGCGATCTACATCCGCAACAACGGAAGCCATAACGCGCCTGTTCAGCCAGCGAAGCGCTTAA
>DATBYN010000068.1:0-8601 GCA_036513695.1 Bradyrhizobium sp.
TCCTTCTCACCCCACTCCTCGTGAGGGACGGACTCGAAGGTGGTCAGATCAGTAATGCTGAGGGTGAAGAGTTGCATCTCAACCTCCACGCCAAAAACGCTAGCTGTCACGCGCGGTTCCATAAGCACACCGCAAAATTCCCTGGACTCTGTCGGGTAGCGGACAATGAGTTGACATCGTCAACGCGGCCTGTCGGGTCCGCGACGTGCCGATCTCATGGCGTGACCGACCGACTACTTTTATCCGTCGGTTTTTTTAACAACCTGCTAGGCGTTGGCGTGCGCCGCGGTGCTCATTTCCGCTATGGGTCGAACAGAGACGAACTCAGTGCGATACCCATCATGTTCTAGACGGCCGCGACGGGTTTCGTGAAAGCTCAGCCCATCCTGCGATCTGTTGCCTGACGTGCTGTTTGTTTGCCTGACGGGCAAATCAGTTGACCTGGTTGGTGACTGGCCTGTCCAGCCCCCTTTGCAAAAATATTTCTGTTTTTCCGAAATACAAATCAGGCTATATGACTAGCCGTCCTGTCCCACAGAGGGGCGGCTCGAGATCGTCACGGACGCGGGACAGGATGCGGTGGACGCGGATGCGCTTCTGACGAACGGCGCTGAGGCGGACGGAGAAGGCGTGTGGTCCTGACGCCCCGACGCTGGCGTCAAGTTTGGCGGAGTAATCCGCTTAGCGACGGTGGCAAGAAAGCCCGGTCGCCGGGGAGAGCGCGCAGGAAACCGTTAAAACCATTGCGCGGGGAATGCTGGGTGTTTCCGGTGTGACCTGACTAACGCGTGTGCGCTCTACCACTACCATTGCACACGCGGCTATCGGGCGCATCGGGCGCCCGGCATTCCCTGCGCCCTCTGATATCAGGGGGCGGGAAATTCAAAGCAAAACTCGCGCGCGTGCGCGGCGAGATCGCAAAATTGTGCTTGCTGTTTGAAATTTCAATCTGTGAGAATTTGTAGCGCGAGCGCGTCATATGATGTGTCGTCCCTGCGAAAGGACCCATAACCACCGACGCTAGTTGTCACAAAGCCGTCTCGCCCCAGCGCTTTTAATTGCACCGCCGCGGCGTATGGGTCCCTGCTTTCGCAGGGACGACGGTTAGAATCCGTAGCGTGGGCAAAGGCGCTTTTGCGCCGTGCCCACCATGTCTCCGCAAATTAAAATGGTGGGCACGCCTGCGCTTTGCCCACTCTACGCAATCTCCTCTCAGCCCGCCGTCCCCGTCGGCATCGAGGCCTCGAATTTCTCGCCGAACTCGGCGAGTTCGTCGGCGGCGATGTCGCTGACCGCCCAGTAGTTCAGCCCCCGGTCGCTCCAGCTTCGGATGTTGAATCCCTGGATGGCGTCGATTCTGGCCGGGCGGCGTTCGGTCGAGGCGGTCTGGGCGACGAACAGATTGATCACATGGGCACGGCGGCGATAGACGATGGCCCCAGTCGGGCGGGCATCGACATAGTCGAGCCGGCCACCGATCAGCGTAAAACCCTGCGAAGTGAGGTCGACCACCGGCGGTGCCACGTCGAGCTTGCCGTTGAACCACGGTTTTACCGTGTGCTGGTCGGTCGAAATCACGTCGGTGAGATGTCCGGCCTGCAGCGAGCGCAGGTGCGCCGAGACGATCTCAAATTCGATGCGCTGCGCGTCGTCGTTGCGCAATACGATGGCGACAAGGCCGGTCGCGGCGATTGCCGAGACCGCCGATCCCATCGCAAAGCCCCGCAGCACCGCGCGCCGGTTCGGCATTTGCTCTTTCGGCAATGCAGCCTCGATGCGCTTGCGCAGCAAAGGCGGCGCGGCATAGCGCAAATCGGCGGCGGCGATCGTCTTGCTCATCTCGCGATAGGCGGCAAGCTCGGCGGCGCAAGCCGGGCAGCCTGCGATATGCTCTTCGACCTCGCGCGCGTGCCCGGCGTCGAGCTCGCCGTCGATCAGCGCGTGAAGAAGAATCTTGGCCTCGTCGCAAGTCATTTCGGTTGCTCCTGTTCCGCCATCCATGCCGAGCGCAGCATGGCGCGGGCGCGCGCGAGACGCGACATCACGGTGCCGACCGGCACTTCCGCGACATCGGCGATCTCGCGGTACGAAAGATTGTTGATTTCACGCAGCACAAAGGTCTCCCGGAAAGGTTCGGCGAGCGATGTCACGAGCCGCTTTATCGTGTCGGCGTCCCAGCGCCGCAGCATCTGGGTCTCCGGTGTTTCCTGCGCCTCGTGCCACAGCGGCGTTTGTTCAGCGCTTTCGGGCGCGTCCTCGATCGGGCTGGTCGGCGAACCGGCACGGCGCGCGAATTCGGCGCGGCAGACATTGCGCAGGATCGCAAACAGCCAGGGCTTCATCGCGGGCCCCCGGTAACTGTCGAAATGCTTGAACGCGCGCAAATAGCATTCCTGCACCGCATCCTCGGCATCGGTAGGGTCGCGCAGCAAATAGCGCGCCAGCGTATAGGCATCATCGAGATAGGGTAGCGCGGCCTCGCGAAACCGGCGTGCCTTCTCCGGGTCGTCATTCGCAGCTTTCAACGGCATCGCCTTTGGCCCGGCCTTTATGGAAAGCGGTGGTGCCCGGCCGGCCTGGATCCACCGGCCGGGCATCGCTGTGATGCCTTGGTTTGGCTCGCTACTCAACCTTGATCATTCCGCTCATGTGCGGATGCAGCGAACAAAAATACTTGTAATCGCCGGCCGCCGTGAATGTGAACGAGAAGCTGTTGTCGGTATCGAGTGTCTTGGACCGGAACTTGCCGGCGGAAACCACGGTGTGCGGAATGTCATCGTGGTTGGTGAAAGTCACGGTGCTGCCGACCTTCACCGTTAGCTCTGCGGGAGCAAAGGTGAAATTGTCGATCGTGACGTTGGTGGCGGCGTCCTCGGCGCGAGCGGCGCCGAGGTGCAGGGCGATGGCCGCCGCGGTGACCAGACCAAGGCCAAGGCTGCGGAGATTGACTGACATCATCTTCAAATTTCCCTTTAGCCCACGAGCGGCGTGTCGATGATCGCAAGGCTCTTGTCGCCGACCTTGAAGTTGACGCTGGCGACGCCGAGCATGGTGCGGAGCTTGTCGTCGGCGACCTTCATCGGCCCGGGCGAAGGCGCAGCACCCGGCGCCGGCTGCGGGAACGCGGTCGAGCGGGCGGTGTGGAAGGTGACGTTGCCTTCGACCTTCTGCATCACCTGGTGGATATGGCCGTTGAGCACGGTCACCGAGCCAAAACCTTTGAGGTAATCCAGCGCGCGGCCGCCATCCTCGGTGCCCCAGCCCCAGGTCGGATAGACCGTCCACAGCGGGATATGGGCGAACACCACGATCGGGGTGGATTTCGATTTCCCCTTGAGGTCGTCCTCCAGCCATTCAAGCTGCTCATTGCCGAGATTGCCGAGGCCGCCGGCCTTGAGGTCGACCACGTTGACAAGGCCGATGAAGTGGACCCCGTTGGCGTCGAAGGAGTACCAGCCGGCGCCCTTGGTGCCCTTGCCGTACCGTTCCTTGTAGAATTTGACCTCTTCATCGAGGAAATCGTGCTCGCCCGGCACGTAATGCACGTCGAGCTTGGCCTGCGAGATGATGCGATCGGCATCGTCGAACTCGTTAGCCTTCGACAGATGGCTGATGTCGCCGGTATGGATCATGAATGACGGTTTGACGGGGATCGATTTGACCTTGTTGATGGCCTCCTCCAGCGTGCCGAGCGCGTTCGGATTGGCCGGCTTGTCGAAGCCGACATGGCTGTCGCTGATCTGCAGGAATGTCAGCCCACTCGCCTCGGCGGCCTGCGCGGAACCGACAAGTCCCAGCGAACGCGGCACGCCGCCTGAAATGGTCCAAAGTACGCCGGTACCGGCCCAGGTCATGCATTCCAGGACGCGGCGGCGGCTGACGCCGGGATTGTTATGATTGTGGTCGTGATCGAACTCGCTCATCGCCTTTGTCTCCTTGGATACCCGTGATTGGGTTCCGTGGACTGGATCGGGCGGGGCGGCGGTTTATTCCCGGATTTTCCCGAGTGAGGGCGGACCGGAGAGATGACGATCCCGTTACCGGGCTACATGGTTAACGCTTATCCTCCAGGATCATCGCCGCGGCCCTTTCGGCGATCATCGCGGTCGGGGTGTTGGTATTCCCGGAGGTGATGGTCGGCATCACGGAGGCATCGGCGACGCGAAGTCCGGCAAGCCCGTAAAAGCGCAGGCGTTCATCGACCACCGCCAGGGGATCGCTGGCCGTCCCCATCTTCGCGGTGCCGACGGGGTGAAAGATCGTGGTGCCGATATCGCCGGCGGCCTTTGCCAGCGAGGTGTCGTCGTCGCCGACCGATGGGCCCGGCAGAAACTCTTCCGGGCGATAGCGCGCCAGCGCCTGCTGCTGCATCAGCCGGCGCGTGGTGCGGATGGCGTCGGCGGCGACCTCGCGGTCTTCGCCGGTCGAAAGGTAGTTTGGCGCGATCGCGGGAGCCTGCGCGGGCTCCGACGAGCGAATGCGCACGGTGCCGCGCGAGGTCGGCTGCAGATTGCAGGCGCTCACCGTGATCGCGGGAAAACGATGCAGGGGATCGCCGAACTTGTCGAGCGACAACGGCTGCACGTGAAACTGGATATTGGCACGCTCGCGATGCGGGTTGGAGCGGGTGAAGATGCCAAGCTGCGACGGCGCCATGGTCAGCGGCCCGCGGCGGCGGAAGGCATAATCGAGGCCCATCAGGCCGCGCCTAACAAGCGAGTAATAGGTCTCGTTGAGGGTGCGGACGCCTTCGACCTTAAAGATCGCACGCTGCTGCAGATGGTCTTGCAGGTTGCGCCCGACGCCTTGCCGGTCGAGCACGGTTTCGATCCCGAGCGGCTTGAGCCAATCTGCCGGCCCGATGCCGGAGCGATGCAAGACCTGGATCGACCCGATCGAACCGGCGCACAGGATCACTTCGCCTTTGGCGCGGGCCTCGACGGTCTCGTTACGCTGCAGGAAACGCAGCCCCACGGCGCGCCCCTGTTCGATGATCAGGCGATCGACCAGCACATTCTTCTCGAGGCGCAGATTGGGGCGCTTCAGCACGGGCTTCAAAAAACCCCGCGCCGACGACCAGCGGCGCCCACGCTTCTGGTTGACGTGGAAATAGCCGACGCCCTCATTATCGCCAGTGTTGAAATCGGCAATCTTGCGGATTCCCATTTCTTCCGCCGCGTCGCCGACCGCATCCAGAATGGTCCAGGACAATCTTGGCGCTTCGATCCGCCAGCCGCCGCCAGTGCCGTGATGCTCACTCTCGCCGAGAAAATGATCCTCCAGCCGCCGGAACGCGGGTAACACGTCGTCATAGCCCCAGCCGGTCAATCCAAGCTGGCGCCAGTGATCGTAATCAGCGGCCTGTCCGCGCATCGAGATCATGGCGTTGATGGCAGACGAGCCGCCGATCACCTTGCCGCGGGGATAGGCCAGCGAGCGGCCGTTGAGGCCGGCCTCGGGCTCGGTCTTGAACATCCAGTCCGAACGCGGATTGCCGATCGCGAAGAGATAGCCGACCGGGATGTGAAACCAGATCCAGTTGTCGTTGCCGCCGGCCTCCAGGATCAGCACGCGGTTGTTCGGATCGGCCGAAAGCCGGTTGGCGACGATGCAGCCCGCGGTGCCTGCGCCGACGACGATATAGTCGAAATCACCTTCAAGCCGCTTCATAAGTCATCACCGGAGAGCCCGTCCCTTGGGCAGCAAAGGCCATAGCGTTGCCGCCGTCCGCTGTACAGCGCCTCGGAGGGTGTTGGGCGGATCGCCTCTCACGTGCTAGACAGGGCAAAATACTCAAACCAGGATCGAGAATTATCATGCCTATCGTCAACCGCGTCGCCGATCTGCAACCCGATATCCAGGCCTGGCGCCGCGATATCCACCAACATCCGGAATTGTTGTACGACGTGCACCGCACTGCGGCATTCGTGGCGGACCGGTTGCGGGAATTCGGCTGCGACGAGGTCGCAACCGGCCTCGGCCGCACCGGCGTCGTTGGCGTCATCAAGGGCCGCAAGCCTGCGGCCAACGGCGACACCAAGGTGATCGGGCTTCGCGCCGACATGGATGCGCTGCCGATCGAGGAGGAGACCAACCTCGCTTACGCGTCCAAGACGCCGGGATTGATGCACGCCTGCGGTCATGACGGCCACACCGCGATGCTGCTCGGTGCCGCCCGCTATCTCGCCGAGACGCGGAATTTCGCCGGCGATGCGGTCGTGATCTTCCAGCCGGCGGAAGAGGGCGGCGCGGGAGCTGCCGCGATGATCAAGGACGGGCTGATGGACCGTTTTGCGATCGATCAGGTCTATGGCATGCATAATGGCCCAGGTATTCCGATCGGCTCGTTCGCGATCCGCTCCGGTCCGATCATGGCCGCGACCGACTCGATCGATATCAAGATCGAAGGGCTCGGCGGTCACGCCGCACGGCCGCATAAATGCATCGATTCGGTGCTGGTCGGCGCGCAGCTGGTCTCGGCGTTGCAGTCGATCGTCGCGCGCTCAGTCGACCCCTTGGACTCCGCCGTCATTTCGATGTGCGAATTCCACGCCGGCAACGCCCGCAACGTTATCCCGCAAACCGCCGAACTCGGGGGCACCGTGCGCACACTGACTCCGGACGTGCGGGAATTGGTCGAGAAACGCGTGCGCGAAATCGTCGCCGGCGTGGCGCAGATCACCGGCGCCAAGATCGACCTGGTGTATGAGCGCGGCTATCCCGTGACGGTCAATCACGCCGCGCAGACCGATCTCGCGACGCAAGTGGCGAAGAACGTGGCCGGCGACGCCAACGTTCATGAGTCGCCGCCGCTGATGGGTGCGGAGGATTTTGCCTACATGCTGGAGGCGCGCCCGGGCGCGTTCATCTTCTGCGGCAACGGCGACAGTGCCGGCCTGCATCACCCCGCTTATAACTTTAACGACGAGGCGATCCTCTACGGCACCTCGTACTGGATCAAGCTGGTCGAGAACACGCTTGCCGCGTGAGGCGTGTTGACGGCGGATCGCAAGCTACTTGTCTGCGACAAGCGGCGCAATCGGCTCGTCCTTCGCATCTACCGCGTGCACAGCGTCGTCAATGATGATCGATGTGAGGTCGCGGCCGATCACGAGCGGCCCGCGGTAGGTCGTCCGGGTGCGCGCGATCAGCGCCTCTTCCGGAACGTCCGGAACGGGCTTGAGGGTAGCGAAGACGATATGCGAGTAGACCGCGAGCTTCGGCATCGCCAGGGTAAAGATGCGTCCTGCTTCCTCGGGCGATGAGTGATGGTCTTCAATGTCGCGATATGACGGATAGCTCTTCAAGAGTTCCGGCTCGATGATGGCGACCTCGTGCACCAGGAGATCCGCGCCCTTCGCGGCGTTTGCAATCCGCTCGTCGTATTTGGTATCGCCCGACAGCACCACCTTTTTGCCGTCATACTCGATGACATAGCCGAAGGCCGGCTTGATCTTCTCGCCGTGATTGACCTCGATGGCAGTAACCTTGACGCCGTTCTTGTCGTAAACCAGGCCGGGCGCGATATCCCTGGCGTCGAAGGCAACGCCTGCCGGGGGCAGATGCTCGTCGTCCTCGCGGATGCGGATATCCTCCGAGAAAGCCTTGGTCAGGTTTTCCGTCATCGCGACCGTCCCCTTCGGACCGAACACGACCATCGGCGAGGTTCGCGAAGCCCAGGGTGTCCCGACCCAGCCGCTGAGCCACAGGTCCGGCAGGCCAACGATATGGTCCGAATGCAGATGCGTGATGAAATGCGCGGTGATGGCGCCGAGCGGTACGTGTTTCTGAAACAGCCGGATGGTGGAGCCGCGGCCGATGTCGAACAACAGCTTCTCCGGACCGGCTTCGACCAGCGTCGATGCGCTGAAGTTGCTGAGACGCGGGGTTGGCGTCCCCGTCCCGAGCAAAGTTACCTTCATGGTGCCAGCCATCGCGGCATTCACCGCTGCCAGCAAGCCTGCGCTCACGAGTAGCGCGATCCTCCCTATCTTCATGCGTCCGCCCACATTTATTATAAGTTATAACCTCTAATTCGAATTCGACAATCAATCGCATAAATAAAAGGCCCGCGCGGTTGGGCGGGCCTTTTGTTTGGCGTTGTGAAGAAGGGCGCGTTTAGAACAGCTTTGAAAACAACAGATACAGCGTGCCCGAGATGATCATCGCCGCTGGCAAGGTCAGCACCCAGGCCAGCGCGATGTTGCGGATCGTCGACCATTGCAGCCCCGATCCGCTGGCCGCCATGGTGCCGGCGATGCCGGATGAGAGCACGTGCGTGGTCGAGACCGGCAGCCCGTATCCGTCGGCTGCCGCGATCGTTGCAGCCGCGGTGATTTCGGCGCAGGCGCCTTGCGCATAGGTCAGATGGGTCTTGCCGATCTTCTCACCGACCGTGACGACAATGCGCTTCCAGCCGATCATGGTGCCAAGCCCGAGCGCGATCGCGACCGCGATTTTCACCCAGGTCGGAATGAATTTCGTCGCGCCGTCGAGCGAGCCCTTGTAGCCGTTGAGGGTTGCGATCTCGTCGCCGGAAAGATCGCTTTCCTTGTCCTTCATCAGGAACCGGATCGCCTCGGATACCAGATACATGTCGTT
>DATBYN010000069.1:0-2846 GCA_036513695.1 Bradyrhizobium sp.
TCCTGCGTGAACTGCCAGGCGACGCGGCCCGAGCGCGAGCCGCGCGTGGTCGACCATTCCAGCGCCTCGCGCTCGAGCTCGTCTTCGGCGAGCTTGATGCCGAAATGGCCGCAATAGCCTTTCACCATGGCGAGGTATTCGTCCTGGCTGCAGCGGTGAAAGCCGAGCCAAAGTCCAAAGCGGTCCGACAGCGAGACCTTCTCCTCGACCGCTTCGCCGGGATTGATCGCGGTCGAGCGCTCGTTCTCGATCATGTCGCGCGCCAACAGATGCCGGCGGTTGGAGGTCGCGTACAGGATCACATTGTCGGGCCGGCCCTCGATGCCGCCCTCGAGCACCGCCTTCAGGGATTTGTAGGAGGCGTCGTTGCCGTCGAACGACAAGTCGTCGCAGAACACGATGAAACGGAAATCGGAATCACGAAGCATCTCCATTAGCGCCGGCAGGCTCTCGATATCCTCGCGATGGATCTCGATCAGCTTTAGGCGCTCGGACGGTTTGCGGTTACGATTAATGTCGGCATGGGCTGCTTTGACCAGCGACGACTTTCCCATGCCGCGCGCGCCCCACAACAGCGCATTGTTGGCGGGAAGCCCGTTGGCAAATCGTTCTGTGTTTTCGATCAGGATGTCGCGCATCCGGTCGATACCCCTGAGCAGGCCGAGATCAACGCGGCTGACGCGCGGCACCGGCGCGAGCCGGCCGTCCGGATGCCAGACAAAGGCATCGGCACTGCCAAATGAGTCACCGGTGCTGACGGTTGGCGACGCGGCGGCGAGGTGGGTCGCAATGGTTTCAAGCGCCCGGGCGATCCTTTCCGTTGTGTCACGTTCGGCAGGAGGCGCTGGGGGTTTTGTCGGGGCAATTTGCGATTTTCGCGCGGCGGCGCTGGAGGCGGCGCGAGCGATGGTTTTACGGGGCTTTTTCGTCATGTTTGGAGTTCCTGACCGTGCACCCATATCGGGCCTGACGGGGGGCCGCAAGCGGCGCAAATCAGGGGCTTGGCAGCGTTGCAATTGGGACCGCGGCCGCTATAGTCCGCGCGAATTTGTCCCGAACCGGCCTTAGCGCCTGACGCGTTGCCGGCTCACCCCCGTCTCACGAGAAGCGTTTCACGAGGAATGTCCAAATGCTGATTACACCTGCGTTTGCCCAGGCTGCGGGCGGCGGCGACACCAACAGCATGTTGATGTCGCTTTTGCCGTTCGCCCTGATCTTCGTGATCATGTATTTCCTGATTCTGCGGCCGCAGCAGAAGAAGGTGAAGGACCACGCCGAACTCGTAAAGAACATCCGCCGCGGCGACACCGTCGTGACCTCGGGCGGCCTCGTCGGCAAGGTGACAAAAGTGGTCGACGACGACCAGATCGAATTCGAAATCTCCGATGGTGTCCGCGTGCGGCAAATGCGGCAGATGATTTCCGGCGTGCGCGCCAAGGGCGAGCCGGCCAGAGAAAAGACTGACGGTGCCAAGGAAGATACCTCGGCGGGTTAGCGCGTTTTTCCGAACGGCGCACATTCCAGAATTTGCCAGAATCTGACAGGTCAGCTCGATGTTGTATTTCACGCGGTGGAAGGCGCTCGCGATCATCCTGACGGCGCTGGTGGTGTGCCTTTGCGCGGTCCCGAATTTCTTCCCCGAGGCCAAGGTGAAGACCTGGCCGGCCTGGGCGCAGCGGCATCTGGTGCTCGGCCTCGATCTGCAGGGCGGCTCTTATTTGCTGCTGGAGGTCGATTCCAACTACGTCAAGAAAGAGAAGCTCGATCAGATTCGCGACGACGCGCGCCAGGTGCTGCGCGCCGCCAAGATCGTTTATACCGGCCTCAACGTGCGCAACGACACCGTCGAGGTGCGTATCACCAAAGATACCGATTTGCCGACGGCGCTGAGCAAACTGCGTGAAATGTCGCAACCGCTCGGCGGCTTGCTGGGCTCCAGCGGACAGCGCAGCCTGGAAGTTACCGACGCTGGCGGTGGCTTGATCCGCCTGACGGTGCCGCCGGCGGCCATCACCGAGCGGATACGCCAGACCATCGAGCAGTCGATCCAGATCGTCGAGCGCCGCGTCAACGAACTTGGAACCGTGGAGCCCTTGATCCAGCGTCAGGGTACCGACCGCATCCTGGTGCAGGTGCCGGGCCTGCAAGACCCAACCCGATTGAAGGAATTACTTGGCAAAACCGCCAAGATGGAATTCCGGATGGTCGATCTCACCGTGCCGCCGGATCAGGCGCTGCGCGGGAGCCTGCCGCCGGATTCGGAGGTGCTCCCCAGCGCCGACCCGGCGAACCCGCAGCCCTATGTCATCAAGAAAGAGATACTGGTCTCCGGCGGGGACCTGATCGACGCCCAACCAGGCTTCGACCAGCGCAACGGCCAGCCGATCGTGTCATTCAAATTCAATGGGAAGGGCTCGCAGAAATTCGCGAAGGCGACAACGGAGCACGTCAAGGAACCGTTCGCAATTGTGCTGGACAACAAGGTGATCTCGGCGCCGGTCATCCAGGAGCCGATCACCGCCGGCTCCGGCCAGATTTCCGGCAATTTCACGGTGCAGGCGGCCAATGATCTCGCGATCCTGCTACGCGCCGGCGCGCTGCCGGCGCCGCTGACGGTGATCGAGGAGCGCACCGTCGGACCGGGGCTCGGCCAGGATTCGATCGAGAAGGGTGAACTCGCCGCTTATGTCGGTTCGATCATGGTCATCGTGTTCATGCTCGTCACCTACCGGCTGTTCGGCGTGTTCGCCAATGTCGCGGTCGCCATCAACGTCGCGATGATCTTCGGCGTGCTGTCGCTGTTGAATGCCACGCTGACGCTGCCCGGCATCGCCGGCATCGTGCTG
>DATBYN010000070.1:0-12415 GCA_036513695.1 Bradyrhizobium sp.
CATCCCCTGCCGGGGCGCCAACCGGTGCCGAAGGCAAGACCAGGAAATTCGATGGAAATTGGGATGTGACCGTATCCTGCCTAAAAGAAGGAATTGCTCTCGGCTACGTCAGATCTCTGACGGCTGTCGTGACGGATGGCATGTTTCACGCCGAGCACCCGACACCCCGGCTCGCTATCGATGGGCAGATCGGACCGGACGGCAAGGCGACCTTGATTGCGAAGGGTCTCACCGGCGGCCCCGCGTTTACCTTAGGTCATGAAAAGGAGGGTACGCCTTACGCTTATACGGTCGATGCACAGTTTGACGGTTATCGGGGCACCGGAAAGCGCAATGAGGCCCGGCCCTGCAATTTGATTTTCGCCAAACGTTGAGTAGGAGTGATCCGGGAGCGATTGCTTTATCGCTGCGCTCCGATAAGGCTACCGCTTCCAGCCGCAGATGCCGCCCGACTTGCAGGGCCAGACCTGAATCCTTGTATCGAACGCCTGGGCATCGAGCGGACTACCGTGTCGCCGCGCGAGTTTTGCACGCGCCGCGCCGCGCGGTTTCTCCGCGCGCGTCTCCGCAACCCTGGGGACCTCGATCCTCTTGGTATGGACGATCCTGGGCCCGGCTTTCGCTTCCGCGCCAGCCTGCGCGCTCTCATTTGCACGATCGCCCTTGGCTTCGATCTGCACCGGTGCAAATTTGGCAGGTGGCCCGAGCGGCTTCGGCGACAGCACGGCTTGCGAAAGATCGAGCCCGAGGTATTCATCGGGACGATATTCGTCGGCCGATGACAAGCCGCTCCACGCCAGCAGCGTCGCACCGATCGCAGCGGCGAAAACATTTTTGGGGGTCATTCGAGACCTCCTGAAACCTGAATAAGCAACATCCGGCAACACCAACTCATTTAAGCTTCGTCCGGTGCAATTCCAGCCGTTGTTGCCGGCAAGGTTACCGCGCCGTCGATGCCACTTCCGAAGGTAACGGCGTGCGGGCGTGAAGGTTTCGGCCCCGGGGCTTCCGATCCCATGGACAGGCGGCACGAAAGACCCCTTAGAATAGATATCCTATATATCACTTATTGACACTCCAGCATCACTAGTTACGATGCAGGAATAACGTTTGATAACGATGGGGTCGCGGGGGCCGACCGATGATCACAGCCGCACAGTTGCGGGCCGCAAGGGTGCTTCTCGGCATCGACCAGCGCCGGCTCGCCGAATTGTCTGGGCTTTCGTTACCGACCATTCAGCGGATGGAGACGAGCGAGGCGATGGTGCGGGGCAACGTCGATTCGCTGATGAAGTTGATCGCCGCGCTCGACTCGGCCGGGATCGAAATCATCGGCGAAGGCGCCGTCAGCCACGCAGGGGGGCGCGGGGTGCGGCTTAGGAAAGAACAGGGTTCGGCTAAAACACCTGCAGATGTGTCGCGATAGACCAGAGCCTGAGCAAGGGGGCGACTGTCTGCTGCTCGCTCGAACGGTTCGACAACGCAGCTGTCACGCCCTGAGCATCTCCGCGATCAGCGCGCCCGCTCCAGCGGCCGCGCGGACGACGGCTTGGGTTGCCGGACCGGCTTTGGTTTTGCTACATGCTCGCGCAGCCGCACGCCGCGGCCACCGGTCGTGCTCGGAACGCCCGGATTGATCAACTCGATGCCGGCGTTGTCGAGCGCGGAGACCAGCTTCATGAGCGAATCGACATTGCCGCGCACGACGCCGTCGCTGGCTTCCATGCGCTGGATGGTCGGCACCGAAAGGTCTGCCAGCTCAGCCATTTGCCGCTGATCGATGTTCAGGAGCGCGCGCGCGGCCCTGAGCTGATGGGCGGTGATCATGAAAATGGCTTCTCCGATTGCGAGCCAAATAAATTCACGGCGTATATTAATACTGTATAAATTGGCGCTTCAAGCATCAATTTAGAGGCGCAGTATATCACAGAGGGCGATGGCAAGCGTCTCGAATACGGATCCAGGATCAACAGACAGTATCATTTTTTTAGGTTGCTGGCGGACTTGCGCGGCGGGTGCTGATCGCCGAACCGCTTGCGGTTGAACGGCACCGCACCGGAGCCCGCAACAATCTCGACGTCTTCGAGCTGCAGCGGCTCGCCGCGCGCCGATGTTAGCGCGGGATATTCGATCGGCCGCCCGCTCGCGCGGTCCCTGAAAACCACCTGCGGCCCTTCGGGCTCCGCAAGCCAGTCATCGCCCCATTTCTTCAGCGCCAGATAAGTCGGAAAGAAATCACGGCCCTTTTCGGTCAAGACATATTCGTAGCGTCCGCTATGCTCCGGCAACGGAACGCGCGTCATCATGCCGAGATCGACGAACTTTTTCAGGCGCGTGCTGAGGATATTCGGCGCGACGCCGAGATAATATTGAAACTCATCGAACCGCCTTGTGCCGTAATAGGCTTCGCGCAGCAGGAGAATCGACCAGCGGTCGCCGACCACCTGCATGGCGCGGGCGATCGAGCATTCCTTGTTGAGCGAGCGGGAACGCTTCACGTCGTCTCTCACAGTTCATTTGCGTCAGGCCAGTCCCGATCGCTTATAGCAGGGGACGAAGGCCTGCCGTCACCCCCCCTTATGATCGGAATCGCCTTAAGCGCATGGCGGTCACGCCGCCTGCCCTGTGGCCTCCGGCGCTTTGACCGTGGCCTCAGGCTCGAGCGCGCGACGATGCACGACCAGCGCACCCGTTTCGAAAAGTCGTTGCAGCTCGGCTTCACCCATGCCCAATTCAGAAAACACTTCCCTGTTGTGTTCGCCCTGGAAGGCCGGGGCGCCGATCGGCGTCAGCTCATCCCGGGAAAAATGCCAGGGGCGGCCCGGCAATTTGTATTCGCCGCCGCTGCGATCGGAAACGAGCTGGACCGCGCCCCAATAGTCGCTCCATTCGGACTTGGTCAGCTCCTTGATCGAGCGGATTTCCCCCATCGCGATCTTGGCCTCGTCGAACTGGGCGTCGAGCGTCGCCATGTCGGGAAACGTCAGGATCCAGCATTGGATGACCTGATGCAGCGCACCGAAGTTCAGCCGCCGCGCCGCGGCGGTCGAAAACCTAGGATCGTCCATCAGGTCGACGCGCCGCATCGCGCGCAGCCAGGACGGAAACGTCCGGCTGCCGACAATGCTGGTGGCGACCGTAAAATGCTCGCCCTGCGGCCCCGTGAAGAAGGAGCAATCGGTGGCGCCGAGCACGGCTGGCTCCGCGCCGATATCGTCGTCGGTGAGATCGACATGGGCGCGCTCGTTGACCGCAAGCAAGGTCGCGGCCATCGCGACATCGATATACTGGCCTTCGCCTGTCGTCTGCCGGCTGCGGAGCGCTGCGAGGATCGCGATCACTGCCTGCAATCCCGTATAGACGTCGGCGTGCGAGAGACTATCGGTGCGCGGCTCTTTTAGAGCCTCGCCATAGTGACGGACGCTGTTCTCGGTAAAGCCGGCCTCCGCCTGCACCGTCGGCGCGTAGGCCATCCGGCTGCGCCACGGGCCACCCTGGCCGTAGCCCGTGATCGAGGCGTAGATCAAACGCGGATTGCGCTTTGACAGGGTTTCATAATCGAGGCCAAAGAAGCCGAGAGTACCGGCGCGAAAATTCTCGACCACGATATCGGCGGTGTCGCACAGTTTTAGCGCGAGCTCATAGGCGCCGGGAATGTTCAGATTGATGCTGACGTTACGCTTGCCCGCGTTCTGCTGGGCATAATAGCCGGACATGCCATCGGTCGACGGAAACGCAAACCGCGAGACATCCGGGCTTGGCGGCTCGACCTTGATGACCTCGGCACCGAGATCCTGCAAGGTCCGCGCGCACAGGGGACCGGCGAGCACGCGGGAGAAATCGACGACGCGGATTCCGCTGAGGGGGCCACTCATGATCAGCGCCCCGCGAATTTGGCGAGACCCGGGCCGTTCTTGCGGAACGAGGCCAGGCCGGTTTTGAGATCTTCCGACGCCCAGATCGGCGCCTGCACCCTTGCCATCGCCTCATCCGCGGCGGCAACACCGTCGTTGACGGCGATGCGCGCGAGCTCTTTCGTCGCGGCATGCGCGATTGTCGGACCTTGCGCGAATTCTTCGGCGATCGCCATGGTGGCTTTTTCCAGATTCTCCTCTGGAACCGTCAGATTGATCAGGCCCCATTTCTCCAGGGTCGGCGCGTCATAGCGGCGCGCCAGCATCGACATTTCCTTGGCGCGCAAGGCGCCGATGCGCTGCACCTGGCGCTGGATGCCGCCGAGCAGTGGATGCAGCCCAAGCGTTGCCTCCACCGAGCCAATTTTGGCTGACGACGCCGCAATGATGTAGTCGCAGGACAGTGCCAGCTCGAGCCCGCCGCCAAGACACACGCCGTGTACGCTTGCGATCAGCGGGATCGGCAGCAATTCCATGAACCGCAAGAACTCGACACCGTTGAGGATACGGTTTTCATTGCTTTGATCGCCACTGCCCTGCGCCACGCGTTTGTCGAAAATGTCGAGATCGGCGCCGGCCGAAAAATGCCGCAAGCCGCTGCGCAGCACGATGGCGCGGCTTCCGGCATCGCGCGCAGCCTCGATCTGTTCGACAATGGCATTGATGAGTTTCGGACCCAGCAGATTGTAGGGCCGGTATATCATGGTCAGCACGGAAATATTGCCGCGCTGCTCGCGCGTGATCAGTGCATCCTCGGACACGGCATGCCTCCATTTTTTGGCGCGCGGCTCTGCGCCGGGCTTGTTGATTGCAGCCAGCTTACAACATGACTTGCACTTTGCAAGTCATGTTTGCAGATTAAATGATGCTTGTCATTTTATTAGGCGACGCCCGAGGCTTGTCGCCCGCCGCGCCAAGCCAAAGTTTACGAAAACGTTACTTCCGGAAATGCGTCAGGCGCCAGCGCACCAGATCATCCGCGCCCGGCCCTTCCTGCGGCAGCAAATCCTGCGCCCTGACGCGTTGTCCCGTCTCACGGTCGACCATGGCAAGTTTGACGTGGTGTCCGGTCTTGCGGTCGACGAACCGCAGCGGCGACCCGGCATCTCCGGAAACCGCCCATTTATCGCCGACCTGCGCGAGTGCCTGGATCACAAGAATGATGTCCCTGCCCTTGGCGGTCAGGAAATATTCGTACCGCTCCGGATTGGTCTGATAGAGCCGCCGCTCGATCAATTCATTGTCTTCAAGATGCTTCAGCCGATCGGACAAGGTCGCATTGGTCACATCAGTTGATTTGCGCAGGTCCTCGTACTTGGCAAGCCCGAGCGACAGATCGCGCAGGATCAGCACCGCCCAGCGGTCACCGATCGCCTCGAGCACGCCGGCGATCGAGCACGCCATTCCTTCAAAGCTTTTTGATCGCATAAAACACTTGCCTCCTAGTAACTCTTATCATTAGAGTGACTAGCTGTCCAGCGCAGCGGCCGGTTCAGGGTGGCCACAGGCGAGGCCACAGCAACCGGTGGAATGGGAAAGTCAGCGGAGCGAGCTTCGTGACCTCGTGATCTTCGTGGCGATCGATATCGCCGACATCCGCTTTTCGTGAATGAACACCGGTCGTACACGCAGGAGAACGTCATGAATGAGCAAAGCCCTGCCCCCTATGTCGGTCAGCCGTTGCTGCGCCGGGAGGATTTCAGGTTCGTCAGCGGCAAGGGCCGCTACGTCGACGATTTGAAGCTGCCCGGCATGCTGCATATGGCGATCCTGCGATCCCCGCACGCCCATGCCATCATCACGCGCATCGACATGTCGGAGGCTGCGCGGGCACCCGGCGTTCGTCTTGCGTTGTCCGGGGCTGACCTTTCCGGGAAACTCGGACCGATCGTTCCGAACTGGATCATACCGGGGACGAAGGTTCCGCATCGCCCCGTCGTCGCCATCGATCGCGTCCGGTTTGTCGGCGAGTGCGTAGCGCTTGTAGTCGCGGAGACACAGCACATGGCCCACGACGCGCTCGGCCTGATCGAAGTCGATTACGAGACGCTGCCGTCAGTCGTAGATGAAGTTGCAGCGATCGGGGACGGCGCCCCGCAGTTACACGACAATGTGCCCGGCAATGTCACGACCGTCTACAAAACTGGCGGTGGCGATTACCGAAAGGCGGTCGGTGAAGCCGATCAGGTCATTCGCTTACGTCTTGTCAACAACCGTCTGATTCCGACATGCATGGAAACCCGTGTCGTTGTCGCTGAGCCCACGCCCGACGGTGTCCTCACGGTCCATATCCCGAGCCAGGTGCCCCACATGCATCGGCGCTGGATCGCGGAGACGGTCGGCATTCCCGAGAATCGCCTCAGGGTCATTGCCCCGGATATCGGCGGCGGATTCGGGGCCAAGATGCACCTCTATCCAGAGGAACTGTTGTGTCCGTACGCTGCGCGCGAGCTTGGCGTCCCGATAAAATGGTGGGAGTCGCGCTCGGAGAGCCACCAATCGACCAGTCACGGCCGCGCTCACACCGAAATCATCGAGGCGGCGATCCGCAATGACGGAACAATTTTGGGCATGAAGGTCGAGACGCTCGGCAACGCCGGCGCTTATCTCTCGAACATGGCGACCGGCGGCCCGACAGTGAACACGGTGAATTTCGGCACCGGCAACTACAAGATCATGCACTACGAGGCCATCGCAAAGGTCATCGTGACCAACACGGTGCCGGTCGATGCTTATCGCGGCTACGGACGCCCCGAAGGCGCCTATATCGCCGAACGGACGATCGACGCCGTCGCACGCCACCTGAAACTCGATCCCGTCGACGTGCGCCGCAAGAACTTCATCCAGAAGCCGGATTTTCCATTTCGCCCCTATGGCAGCAAGGGCACCATCTTCGACAGCGGCGACTACCAGGGCTGTCTCGATAAGGCGCTTGCCGCGTTCGACTATCAAGCGCGCTGCCGCGAGCGCGACGAGTTGCGGCGCGCGGGGCGCTATCGCGGTATCGGCATTGCGGCTTACACGCATATGTGCGGCATGGCACCGTCGCGACGATTGGCGTTGAGCGGTTTTGATCGCGGCGGGTGGGAAAGCGCGCGCGTCAGCGTGGATTCGAGCGGCCGCGTGACAATCTATTCGGGCTCGATGAGCCAGGGTCACGGCCACCAGACCTCGCTGGCACAGATCGCTGCCGACGTCCTGCAGATGCCGATTGAAAATATCGACGTCGTGCAAGGCGACACACGGCAGGTGCAGGCCGGCCACGGCACCTTCAATTCCCGCTCGATGGCGGTCGGCGGGTCGGGGGTCCACGTCACGTCGCACCGGATTGTCACCAAGGCAAAAAAGATTGCCGCCAGCATGATGGAGGTGGATGAAAAGGACGTCTCCTATCACGCGGGCGCCTTCACCGTTCCCGGCACCGACATTGCGCCGGTCACGTTCGCGCAAGTGGCCCGGATGGCTTACGTAGGTCATCGTCTGCCGGATGGTCTGGAGCCCGGCCTCGACGAGACCGTGTTCTACGATCCGACCGGCATGGGCGCGCCTTCGGGCGTCCATTTGGCCTATATCGAAATCGATCCGCAGACCGGTAGCGTCGATATCCTCGATTACGTCGCGGTCGACGACGTCGGAACCATCATTAATCCGCTGCTCGCCGCCGGGCAGATTCACGGCGGCGTGGTCCAGGGAATTGCCCAAGCGCTCTATGAAGAGGCCAGTTACGACCCCGACAATGGACAATTGATGACGGGCTCGCTGCTCGATTATGCCGTGCCACGCGCGGACAGCGTCCCCAATATTCGCTCGATGTTTCAGGAGACGCCGTCGCCGACCAATCCGATCGGCGTCAAAGGCATCGGCGAAAGCGGCTCCATCGCGGCGCCGCCGTGCATGGTTCACGCCGTGCTCGATGCGCTCGCGCCGTTTGGCATAGCGCATATCGACATGCCGATGACGCCAGCCCGCATCTGGTCGGCAATCCAAAGGTAGCAGCAACGGAGCTCAACATGCAAAACCGTCAAATCTCCCAATCGTCTTCCACGCCTTCGATTTCACACGTCAACGTCGCAACAGGCCTTCCATACGACCGATTGATCGAGGCGTTCGAAGCATCGCTTGGAAAATGGGACCAGCCTGCCGTGGTGCAGCTGTCGAAGGAAAACGCGAAATGGCCGCAGGTCGAAGCCGCAATCGCGAAGATGGCCGAGCCCTTCGGGCTGATGGTCTTGGCCAAAATTGATCAAGGACGAATCACCTCCCTCTCGGGAACACCAAAAATGTGCACGCTCTATCTGGTTGGCAATCCGGCGATTGCAAAACGGATTATAGAGATCGACCTGCGCGGCAGCTTCTACGTGCCATTCCGCGTTGCCGTCCACGACGACGGCAGCCCGGATGGCGGCATCATCTCATATGATCGTCCGTCTTCATTCCTGGCGGCGCTAGATCGGCCCGAGCTGGACGCGATCGGCAAATCACTGGACGAAAAGCTTGATCGCGTGATTTCAAATCTGGATCATCACGCGAGAATTTAGCTGGCTTCAGATCTCGGGGCCATGAATAGCTACCCCGCCGCAGCGCTTGCGTGAATGCGTTGCGACCGCATCTGGTGCGCTGCCGCCTCGTGATCCGGCAGCAGCGACAGCCGCACCGCGACGTGCTTGTGATAGGGCGTGCCGGCGATCGGATCGCGATTGCCGCTCTCGGTCAACAGGTTGATCCGCGGCCCATTGGTCAGGCGCTCGCCGCCTGGTGCGGGATAGGCCTGGCCGTAGCCGTGCGGCAGCGCGAGTTGGCCACGCCGCATCGAACCGTCGATCTTGCAACGAACGATGAGGCGCCCGACCGGGGATTCAACGGCAATCCAGTCGCCGTCTTTGGCGCCCAGTTCGCGGAGGTCAACCGGATTGATCAGCAACGCGCCATCCGGATCATCGCGGCGCCACTTGGGATCGCGAAAAATCTGATTGGCGTTGAACATCCGCCGCTGCCCGGCCGCCAGCATGAAGGGAAATTCCTTGGGCGCACCGGCGTTTTCGGGGTCCAGGCGCGTGAGCCATTCGAGCATCCCGGGAACCGCGAGGCGAATTTTGCGATCGGGATGGCCGATCAACGACCAGACTTCGTCATATCCGTGCTGGGTGATGGCAACGCCCTGCCGCGTCGCGACGATGGCGTCGAAAAGAAGATCGCCGAGCGCTTGATCCGGAATATCGTCCGCCGCGCCGATCGCCCGCCGCACCGCTTGCGGCGAGCGCTTGGCGCAGGAAAGCGCCGCGTTCCACAACGGCGCGGCGGCAGCCGTGCCATCTGGAAGGGTCTGTCCGAGTGTATGGTAGAGCACCAGCGCGGCCACCGAAGCTGCCGAGGGATTTTCGCCCATGAAAGCGCGAAACGCCGCGGTGAATTCCGCGCGCGAGCGCTGAGCTGCCTCTCTTAGCGGCGCCAGCGCATTGTCGCCGGGCAGCAAACCGAGTGCGCGGGCAAGCCGCGTGTAGATTTCAGGCTCCGGCAAGGTGCCTTCGAGCGGCGGCACGACGCCGGCGCGAACGTGGAAATAATTGGTCGGGAATTCGAAGTTGAACAGCGTGAATTCGGTCTTCTCATACTGCGAAGACGCCGGCAGAACGTAATGCGCGAGTTGCGCGGTCTCGGTCATGGCGACATCGACCACGACGCAGAGTTCGAGCGAGCGCAGCGCGCGCTCGACGGCTTTGGTATTTGATGCGGTGTTGGCGGGATTGGAGCTATCGACCCAAACGCCGCGCAAGCGGTCCGGATGATCGCTGAGCACGGCCTCCGGGAAAATGTTTGGTGGAAGAAGACCGGCAATCACCTCATCGCCGGTCGCCGTAAATTTCTGGCCGGGAGAATTCCCCCATAGCGGCTGCAGCCAGCTATGCAGCTGGTTGGTGCCTTTTCGGCCAAAACTCCCGGAAAGCATGATCAGCAGTTTTTCCAGATACGAATTGAGCGTCGAGTTGACGCCTTGCTGAATCCCGAGCTCGACACGAACCACCATGGCCTTTGACGCTCTTATCATCGTGGCACAGCGCTCGATGTCGGCCATCGAAATTTCCGCGGCGGCAGCCCATTCCTCGACGGTAATTTCCAACAGAGCCTGCTTCACCTCGTCAAAGCCGACCGTGTGCTCCCCGATGAAGTCATGGTCGATTGTCTCGGACCGGACCAGCGTAGCGAGCAGCGCACCGAGCAGAAACGCATCGGCTCCGGGGCGGACGGCGAGATGCAGATCGGCCATCTCCGCGGTCTCGGACCGGCGCGGATCAACCACGATCAGCTTTCGCGAAGGGTCCTTGCGAATCCGGTTGAGGTGGTCGCGGGCGTTGGGAAAGCCGTGCGCGATCCACGGGTTTGCTCCGATCACCAGCAGCAGGTCGCAATGGTGCACGTCCTCGGCGGTGTGGCAGGTCTGGCTGCCGAACATGTGACCGTTGATCCAGAAATCCCCGGTCTTCTCCTGCGACAGCGCGTTGAAGACATGGCGCGAACCGAGCGCGCGCAAGAATGAATTGGCATAGGCGCCGCCGGCGTGGTTGCCCTGCCCGCCACCGCCATAAAGCGCCAGGCTCTTGCCGCCGTGCCGGTCAACCAGATTTTGTACCCGCTCGGCGATCTCGGCGATCGCGACATCCCAACTGATCGCATCGAACCCGCCATCGGCGCGGCGGCGCAGCGGCGTCGTCAGCCGGTCCTTGTGGTGCGCATAGAATGGAATGCGCGCCGCCTTGTTGCAGAGATAGCCTTGCGACTTCGGGCTGGACCGATCGCCCCGGACTTTTTCGATATGCCCTTCATTGACCAGGACTTCGATACCGCAATTGACGTAACACAGATTGCAGGCGGTCTTGTGCCAAGTACCTGACGTCATGTTGGCTCTCCCTGCTGATCGGAGCTGTTTTCTTCGACGCGAAGCGGGAGCTACCCCGCGAGTTTGGAAAAATCCGGCTTGCGGCGCTCGGCGAATGCGGCGAACGCCTCGCGGGCCTCGCCGGTCTGCAACCGTTCGCGAAACAACGCGCCCTCGCGGGCGATTTGAGCAGCGATCTTGTCCATATCGCGCATCAGCGCTTTTGTATGGTTAAGCGAACCGGCCGGCCGCTTTGTCAGAGCTTCGGCCGCCGCGCGGGCCTTGGCGCGCAACTCCGCGGCCGGCACAACAGCATTGGCCAAGCCGCAGGCCAACGCGGTTGCGGCATCGAGGGGTTCTCCGAGCGCAAACATCGCGTAGGCGCGGACGTGCCCGATCCGCGCCGGCAACAGCCAGCTTGAGGCTGCCTCCGGCACCAGCGCCAGATTGACGAACGGCGTCATCAATTTTGCGGTGTCGGCAAGATAGACCAGATCGCAATGCAACAGCATGGTGGTGCCGACGCCCACCGCATTGCCCTGCACGGCGGCAACGACCGGACGTGTGGCTTTGCTGATGGTGCTGATGAAGCGATGTGCCTGGCTCTCGCTGGTATCCGTGCCGTTGGCCTGCGCGCTGAAATCGGAGATGTCGTTGCCGGCCGTAAAACTGTCGCCGTCACCTTGGAACAGAACGACGCGCACCGCCGGGTCTTTCTCGGCGCGCTCCAGCCCGTCCGACATCGCGCTGTACATGGCGTTGCTCAGTGCGTTCTTCTTGTCAGGCCGCGCCAGCGTCAGCGTCATGATGCCTGCTTCGATTTCGGTCTTGACATGTTCAGTCATGATCGCTCCTCTCAAGGGCCAATTTCTCGTCACCATTTTTCCGCGAACGGACGAAGCTCGGTCAGGAACGACCATGCCGAGCGGTCCTGCTGATAAAGGTGCCACAATTCGTCGGCAATGGCCGATGGTTTAATGAAGAACTCGTCCGGTGCGTCGCGCAGCCGCTCGCGCATGCGCGGCACATCGATCACCGCATCGATCAGCACATAGGCCACGTGGATGCCGCGCGGTCCGAGATCGCGCGCGATCGACTCCGACAAAATGCGCTGCGCGGCCTTGGTCGGCGCAAAACCGGCGAAGTTCGCCTTGCCGCGGATCGCCGAGGTGTTGCCGGTCACGAGGATCGCGCCGCTGCCGCGTCTGATCATGTCCGGCGCCACTTCGCGCGCCAGATACAGCAAGCCCATCACGTTGACCCGAAAATTATGCTCGAGCATCTTGGGGTCGATTTCGAGAAATGTCCCCCACCCGCCGCCGACCGCGTTATGGATCAGGACATCAGGGGCGCCGTACGTTTGACGAATGCTGGTAACAACCTCCGTGACCTGGCTTTCGCTAGAAACGTCGCAGATCATCGCGTGAGTGTCGGGCAGTTCCTGCGCGAGAGCATTGATTCGCTCAGCCGACCGCGCGAGCGCGATCACGCGAAATCCGCCGGCCGCGAAACGCCGCACAATCGCGGAGCCGGTGCCGGGTCCGACACCTGTGACAATGGCAATCGGCTTTTCAGTCACGGACGCTGCCTCGCCATGGTTGTTCGCTTCGCCCCATGTTAGATGATT
>DATBYN010000071.1:0-3138 GCA_036513695.1 Bradyrhizobium sp.
ATCAGTGTAGATGCGCGCGGTCACCGGATGATAATTCCCGGTTCCGGTGTGGACGTAGGTGGTGAGGCTGCCGCCCTCGCGGCGCACGATCAGCGACAGTTTGGCGTGGGTCTTGAGCTCGATAAAGCCATACACGACCTGGACGCCGGCGCGTTCGAGATCGCGCGCCCAGCGGATGTTGGCCTCCTCGTCGAACCGCGCCTTGAGCTCGATCAGCGCGGTCACCGACTTTCCGGCTTCCGCGGCCTCCGCCAGCGCACGGACGATCGGGGAGTTGTTCGAGGTGCGATAGAGCGTCTGCTTGATGGCGACGACATCGGGGTCGCGGGCGGCCTGCTGCAGGAACTGCACGACGACGTCGAACGATTCGTAAGGGTGGTGGACGATCAGATCCTTCTGCCGGATCGCCGCAAATATGTCGCCGCCATGATCGCGCACGCGTTCGGGATGACGTGGGACGTAGGGGGCGAATTCGAGATCGGGCCGGTCGAGCCGGGTCAGTTGCGACAATTCGTTCATCGCCAGCACGCCGGCGACCAGCAAAACCTCGTCGTCGGCGGTGGAAAGCGCCTGCTGCACGAAAGCGCGCAGCTCTTCCGGCATGTTGGCTTCGATTTCCAGCCGGATCACCGATCCGCGCCGACGCCGCTTCAGCGCCGTTTCGAACAGACGCACCAGATCTTCCGCTTCTTCCTCGATTTCGAGTTCGGAGTCGCGGATGATGCGGAAAGCCCCTTGGCCCTTGACAGTATAACCTGGGAACAGCCGGCCGATGAACAGACCGGTGGCTTGCTCCACCGTAATCAATCGCACGGCGCCATCCTTGCCCGTGGGCATGCGGATGAAGCGATCGATCTTGCCGGGCATGCGAATCAGCGCATTCATCGGCTTGCCGTCGGCGACCCGCGCCAAGTGCAGCGCGACGGTAAATCCGAGGTTCGGGATGAACGGGAAGGGATGCGCCGGGTCGATCGCGAGCGGCGTCAGCAACGGAAAAATGTTGTGGAGGAAGTGATCCTCGATCCAGGCGCGCTCGGTCTTGGTGACGTCGCGGCCGTCCACCAGGACGATACCGACCTCGCCGAGAATGCTGCGGAGGTCGCGCCAGATCGCCTGCTGGTCGGCCGCAAGCTTGGAAACCGTCTCGTTGATCAGCACCAGCTGTTCGGAGGGCGTCAGTCCGTCCGGGCTGCGCTCGGCAATGCCCTCCCGCACCTGGGCCTTGATGCCGGCGACGCGGACCATGAAGAACTCATCAAGGTTATTGGCCGAAATCGACAGGAATCGTACGCGTTCGAGCGCGGGATGGCCGGGATTGACCGATTCCTCCAGCACCCGACGATTGAAATGCAGCCAGGAAAGCTCGCGATTGATGAAGCGTTCGGGACTTGAGGCAATCGCCGGCGCGGCCTCTACGTCCGCCTCTTTCTCTTTAAATTCAATAGCTTGTGCGGTTTCCATGAAGTTTCAATCCATCCAGAGGAGGCGGCGGCAGGATTTCGGACAAGACTGCCGTAAAGCATCTGTTATCGCGATGTCGTTTCAATGACATTGATCGTCGTGGTGCCTGCGCCGTCAAGATGTGGATGAGCCGCACGAATCAGGCGTCGCGCAACAATTCAGCCGCCAGCGCACGGGTGACCGGCCGGCCCAGCCGCAACGCTTCGGTGTCCAAAAGTTCGACCGCCTGCCGCACCGCCGCGTAAGACCGCTCTATTCGGGTTGCGAGATAGCTCACCACCGTCTCGTCGACGGCAAGTTGACGGTCGGCGCAAAATTTGACGATCAGCGCCCGAAACAGCTGGTCGTCAGGCGGCAGCAGCGACACGGTCGGCACCGCCCGCAGCCGTGACCGCAGATCGCGCAGCTCGAACTGGAGCGCGGACGCCGGTATACGCGCGGTGATCAGAACGAAAGCTTCCTCCTCGCGCGCCAGGTTCATCAGGTGGAACAGCGCCCGTTCGTCGACATCTGGCGATTTTAAGTCTTCCACGACCAGCGCCCCGGTTGCCAGCGCGCCGGGCACCGCAGTAGCGGTCAGCGCGTGGGCCGATATCGAGCGCGCGCCGGCTTGCTCGGCCCAGATCGCCGCCAGATGGCTCTTGCCGGAACCCTCCGGTCCTACCAGCAGCATGATCCGGTTGGGCCATTCCGGCCACCGATCGATCAGCGCGAGGCCAGCTTCATTCGCGGGACCCTCGAGGAAATTGTCGCGGGTGAGGCTCTCTGCGTGCGGCAGCACGAATGCCAACTGACGAGGTTCGACGCGGCCTGCCACGCAAGTCTCCACGAGGGGATCAACTTACTATAGCGTTTTCAAGCGAAGTGGATACCGGTTCGCGTGAAGAAAACGCGTCAAAAACAAAAGCTTCTAGCGCGCCTCGATCGTGCTCATATGCCGTACCCACTCCACGAGATACATAGATACGGAAACCAAAGTAAAGATCGTAACAAAACCCATCAGAATCAGATCATACGGCGTTGGCTTGAAGCCGAAGCCGAGTGAGGCAAGCACCAGCGCCGCGAACGCGACCTGTGCCACCGTATTGAGTTTCGAGACCATCAACGGCTTCATCGGGACCGGCTTGTCGAACAACCATGACACAATCACGGCGGCCACGATCATGATGTCGCGCGAGACCACGAGAATGACGAGCCAGCGCGGGACCGCGCCCCAGATTCCAAGCGCCACATAGATCGAGACCAGCAGCGCCTTGTCGGCCAAGGGATCGAGTAGCGCCCCCAATTCGCTGGCCATGTTGAAGCGCTTGGCGAGAAAGCCGTCGACGGCGTCGCTGATGCCCGCGATGACGAAGATTGCAAATGCAATCTCCATCTGGCTGGAGGCTATCGCCCAGACGATAATCGGCACCAATATGATGCGGCCGAGCGTGATAATGTTTGGAATACTCAAGTCGGTCGTTTCCCGGCTACCAGCCTGATTTTCCAAAAGATCCCGCCCTTTGCAGCCTGAACCAGTCCTTCTCTACATAGTATATGCCAGCACGCGTGGCGAGCCATTGCGTACGAGCGGAATCCGACGTAACCAGCCGCCATCATCTGGAACAGGCCATGGTCGAGCGCAAGAACGGGCTCACTTACGCGGATTCGGGCGTCGATATCGATGCGGGCAACCGC
>DATBYN010000072.1:0-3003 GCA_036513695.1 Bradyrhizobium sp.
AGAGTCTGACGCCAACGCGCTGCTCTATAATCCCGGGGACGATGTCGAGATCGTCCACTTTCCCTGCGGGCCGTCACTTGCCTCCTTCCTGGTTCCCGGCGAGGACGGCCGCGACGTCGAAACCATTCTGGTCGGCCGCGAAGGCGCCGTCGGCGGCATCGTCAGCCAGGGCTTTCTGCCGGCCTATACCCGCATCATGGTCAAGTTCGGCGGACCGTTCGTGCGGCTCCAAGTCGGCAAACTGGACGCCGCGAAAGCAAAATCGGCCACGCTGCGCAACGTGTTCGCGCGCTATGCCGACTGCATGCTGGCCCAGATTTTCCAGTCGACCGCCTGCAATGCGATCCATTCGATCGAGCAGCGCACCGCGAAATGGATCATCTCGGCGATGGAGCGGGCCGACGGCGACAGCGTGGTGCCGCTCACCCATGAGCAGCTCGCGACCCTGCTCGGGGTCGGCCGCAGCTATGCCAGCCGCGTGATCCAGACCTTCAAGGCGCAAGGCATTTTAGAGACCCGCCGCGGCTCGATCCTGGTGCGCAACCGTGAGGCGCTGCAGGCTCGCGCCTGCCTTTGCAACGAATCGGTGAAAAGCCACTTCGAGGAAGTGCTGCGCGGGGTGTATCCGACCGAAGAGGCCCACAGCGCCTGAAGCAGGGCCGGTTTGAGGACAAAATCAGCTAACCAAATTGCAAACAACCCATTGTTTTTTAGCGTTTTCTGAATATATTGCGGCGCAACGAGTAGGGTGTGCCCGGTCCTTTTGGCCGGGCTTCCTTTTTGGGCGCTGATAGCGCCCTTCGAATTCCAGGTTTTTGAGCGTGATCCGGAAAAGTGGGTCCCGGTTTTCCGGTGAGATCGTGCTCCCACCATTGGCCGAACCAGAAGCAGAGCAATGAACCTTCGCAACGTCGCCATTATCGCCCACGTCGACCACGGCAAGACCACGCTGGTCGATCGCCTGCTGCAGCAGTCCGGCACCTATCGGGAGAACCAGCGCGTGGTCGAGCGCGCGATGGATTCCAATGACCTGGAGCGCGAGCGCGGCATCACCATCCTGGCCAAGGCGGCCTCGGTGCAGTGGAAGGACACCCGCATCAACATCGTGGACACGCCAGGCCACGCCGATTTCGGCGGCGAGGTCGAACGCATCCTCAACATGGTAGACGGCGCCCTGGTGTTGGTCGACGCCGCGGAGGGCCCGCTGCCGCAAACCAAATTCGTGGTGTCGAAGGCGCTCAAGGTCGGCCTGAAGCCGATCGTGGTCATCAACAAGGTCGACCGTCCGGACGCGCGGCCCACGGAAGTGATCAACGAGGTGTTCGACCTGTTCGCAGCACTCGATGCCAGCGAGGAGCAGCTTGATTTTCCGATTCTTTATGGGTCGGCCAAGCAAGGCTGGATGGCCGATAGCCCGGAGGGCCCGAAGGACGCCGGCATGCAGCCGCTGTTTGACCTGATCCTGCGCCATGTCGCGCCTCCGACCGTCGAGGAAGGTCCGTTCCGCATGATCGGCACCATTCTGGAGGCCAATCCTTATTTGGGCCGTATCATCACCGGCCGCATCACGTCAGGTACCATCAAGCCCAACCAGGCCGTCAAGGTGCTGGGCGGCGACGGCAAGCTGATCGAGAGCGGGCGCATCACAAAAATCATCGCGTTCCGTGGCATCGAGCGTACCCCGCTGGATGAAGCCGAAGCCGGCGACATCGTCGCCATCGCCGGCCTCACCAAGGGCACGGTGGCCGACACCTTCTGTGATCCCTCCGTCGATACGCCGTTGAAGGCGCAGCCGATCGATCCGCCGACGGTGTCGATGTCGTTCATCGTCAACAACTCGCCGCTCGCCGGCACCGAAGGCGACAAGGTGACGAGCCGCATGATCCGCGACCGGCTCTTGCGCGAGGCCGAGGGCAACGTCGCGCTGCGCGTGACCGAAGCGTCCGACCGCGATTCCATGGAAGTGTCGGGCCGCGGCGAATTGCAGCTCGCGATCCTGATCGAGACCATGCGCCGCGAAGGGTTTGAGCTCTCGGTGTCGCGTCCGCGCGTCGTCCTGAAGAAGGACGAGGCCACCGGCGACTGGCAGGAGCCGATCGAAGAGGTCGTGATCGACGTCGACGAGGAGCATTCCGGCGTCGTCGTGCAGAAGATGAGCGAGCGCAAGGCCGAGATGATCGAGATGCGCCCGTCCGGCGGCCATCGGCTGCGGCTGGTGTTTTACGCGCCGACGCGCGGCCTGATCGGTTATCAGGGCGAACTTTTGACCGACACCCGCGGCACCGCGATCATGAACCGGCTGTTCCATGGCTATGCGCCCTACAAGGGCGAAATCCAGGGCCGTCGCAACGGCGTCCTGATTTCCAACGATCAGGGCGAGGCGGTGGCTTACGCGATGTTCAAATTGGAAGACCGAGGTCCGATGATGATCGAGCCGGGCTGGAAGGTCTACAAGGGCATGATCGTCGGCGAGCATACCCGCGAGAATGATCTCGAGATTAATATCCTCAAGGGCAAGCAGCTCACCAACATCCGCACCACCTCGAAGGACGAAGCGGTGCGCCTGACGCCGCCGATCCGGATGACCTTGGAAAAGGCGCTGGCCTATATCGAGGACGACGAGCTCGTCGAAGTGACCCCGAAATCGATCCGTTTGCGCAAAAAGTTCCTCGACGCCAACGACCGCAAGCGCGCGGAAAAGGCCAAGGAAGCGGTGGCCTGAGCCCACCTGTCATGCCGCGCGAAAGCGGGGCATCCAGTAATCGCCAGCGCTTGAGATGGAATCGAGCCGGCGCGGGATACTGGATCATCCGCTTTCGCGGATGATGACACTGGTACCAGGGTTGGCTTCAAGCCCAATTACGAACGTGCTGGAGCCGACCTCATGTCCCTCCCTTCCTCTGTCGATATCGCCATCATCGGCGCCGGCGCCGCGGGCCTCGGCGCCGCGCATGGGCTAAAAGATTCCGGCCTCTCGGTGATCGTGCTGGAAGCCCGCGATCG
>DATBYN010000073.1:0-4632 GCA_036513695.1 Bradyrhizobium sp.
GAACCAGGTCATCGTCGGCACCGGCGGCAAGCAGGTGCTCTACAACGCGCTGATGGCCACCATCAATCCGGGCGACGAGGTCATCATTCCCGCGCCCTATTGGGTGAGCTATCCGGAAATGGTGGCGCTCGCCGGCGGCGAGCCGGTGCCGGTGGTGTGCACGGCGGAGCACGGTTTTAAACTTCAGCCGGATGCGCTCGAGAAGGCGATCACGCCGAAGACAAAGTGGATCATCCTGTGTTCGCCGTCGAACCCGACCGGTGCTGCCTATACACGTAGCGAATTGAAGGCGATCACTGACGTGCTGGTGAAGTATCCGCAGGTCTGGGTCATGACCGACGACATGTACGAGCATCTGGTCTATGACGATTTCGTCTTCACCACGCCGGCGCAGGTCGAGCCGAAATTATATGACCGCACGCTGACGGTGAACGGCGTCTCCAAAGCCTATTGCATGACCGGCTGGCGCATCGGCTATGCCGGCGGTCCCGCCGAGCTGATCAAGGCGATGGCGACGATCCAGTCGCAGTCGACCTCCAACCCCTCGTCGATCTCGCAATGGGCGTCGGTCGAGGCGCTGAACGGTCCGCAGGACTTTATCCCGGCGAACAACAAGATGTTCAAGGAGCGCCGCGATCTCGTGGTGTCGATGCTCAATCAGGCCAAGGGCATCGATTGTCCGCGGCCGCAAGGCGCGTTCTATGTCTATCCGTCCTGCGCCGGCACCATCGGCAAGACCTCGCCGTCAGGCAAGGTGATCGGCAACGACGAGGGTTTTGTCACCGAGCTGTTGGAGACTGAAGGCGTCGCGGTGGTGCAGGGTTCGGCGTTCGGGCTTGGCCCGGCGTTCCGCATTTCCTACGCGGCGAAAACTTCCGATCTCGAGGATGCCTGCAAACGCATCCAGCGCTTTTGTGGCAATTTGAGATAGTCAAATCACTTCTCAAATCATGTCGTCGTCGAATGTTTGATGGTTTGACGGCGGCTTTTTGGAAGCGCCTTGTTTTCGACACGGCGCTTCCTTCCTGTCCCCCCGCGCCGATCCAGTTCGGCAAATCCAGTTGGGCAATCCAGTTCGTCAGTGTGGGGATCTAAATCTATGCGTTTTTCGACACTCAGTATCGCCGTCGCTTCACTCGTTGCGTCGTTGGCAAGCGCCAACGCGCTGCCGCAGCCGCAATTTCGCGCGGGCATTCTTGAATGCGAGGGCGGCCAGAATGTCGGCTTCGTGGTCGGCTCGATGACCAGCCTGGAATGTGTGTTCCAGAGCGAAGGCCATCGCCCCGAGCCTTACATTGCAACCGTCCGCCGCTTTGGCCTCGATCTCGGCGTCACCGACCAGACCCGGCTGAGCTGGGCGGTCAGCGCGCCGACCAGTAGGGTTGGACGCGGCGAACTCGCGGGCAATTACGGCGGCGTCGGCGCCAACGCGTCGGTCGGCGTTGGCGGCGGAAGCAATTTCCTGGTCGGCGGTCCGCAGAATTCATATGCGCTGCAGCCGATCAGCGTGCAGGGCCAGACCGGCTTCAACGTCGCGGCAGGCGTCGCCGATATCGAATTGGCGCCGGTCCGGTTTGGACCTCGCCGGCATTACCGGCATCGCCATCACGGCTGACTGCAACGTCAAAATTGGAAGAGGCCCGCGGAAGCGGGTCTCTTTTTTATTGCGGGGCTTTGCAAATTCTTCCACAGCCGCCGATGTTGTGTCATAGAAAAGCCAGCGCCTTGGGCATGGCGCTCTCGTGCTCCTCTGCTCGCATCGCGTTTTTTCCAGCCGGAGATTTATTCATGCGCCGTTCATTCATCCTCGCCGGACTCGCCGTCACCGTGCTGGTTGCATCTCTTGCCGGCGCGCAGGCTCAGCAGCCGATGAACCGCGTGCAGGTCGGCGTCCTCGAATGTCGCGGCGGCGCCAGCATCGGCTTCATCGTTGGCTCGGTGACCAATCTCGGCTGCGTGCTGCGCATCAACGGCTTGCCCGAAGACCGCTATATCGCGACCATCCGCAAGGTCGGCGTCGATCTCGGCATTACCCAGGAATCGGCGCTCGCCTGGGGCGTGTGGGCGCCGGTGGCGCGGCTCGGGCCGGGAGATCTCACGGGCAATTACGCCGGCGCGCAGGGCAGCGCGTCGGTCGGCGTCGGGCTCGGTGGCAACGTGTTGGTGGGCGGTTCCGACAATTCGATCGCGTTGCAGCCGCTCAGCGTCCAGGGCCAGGTCGGTCTCAGTGTCGCGGCCGGTCTGGAAAGCCTGGAACTCCGGCCGGGACGGTAATTCTTCTCCCTCGCCGCGCTCTTGCGGGGAGAGGGTGGGGTGAGGGGCTCTGTCCGCGAATTCAAAAAGAGTAATTGGCATTGTGCCTCGCCCCTCACCCGAAATTCGCGCGGAGTTCATCATCGGGCGGCGCTTTGCGCCGACCCGTTGGCGCGAATTTCGACCTCTCCCTGTAAAGGACGGGGAGAGGTTAAACGACGCCAGCGATGCAGCGCAGCGAAACTTTTTATTTCTTGCCAAATCGCTGACGGAGGGCGAGCATCCCACCCGCCGACCCAATCACGGGCCGAGCTCCAGACGAGGAGGCGGCGATGGGACAGGACGTCAGAAGTCCCCGCGGTCCACGGTGCATCGCACTGGTGGGCCCTTTCCAAAGCGGTAAAACCACACTTCTTGAAGCGATATTGGCGCGCACGGGCGCAGTTCCCCGCGCCGGCAGCGTCGACGCCGGAACCTCGGTCGGCGATTCAAGCCCCGAGGCCCGCCACCACAAGATGGGCGTCGGTCTTACCGCCGCCACCACGAGTTTCATGGGCGATAGTTACACCTTTATCGATTGTCCCGGTTCGATCGAATTCGCGCATGACATGCGCGCCGCGATCCCGGCGGTCGATGCCGCGGTGGTGGTCTGCGAGGCCGACGAGCGCAAGCTGCCGCAGCTTCAGATCATCCTGCGCGAACTCGAGGATCTCGGCATCCCGCGCTTTTTGTTCCTCAACAAGATCGATCGCGCCAACAAGCGCGTCCGCGAGACGCTCGCGACCTTGCAGCCGGCGTCGCGGGTTCCGCTGGTGTTGCGGCAAATTCCGATCTGGAACGGCGAACTGATCGAAGGCTTCGTCGACCTGGCGCTGGAACGCGCCTTTGTCTATCGCGAGCACAAGGCTTCCGAAGTCGTAGCCCTTGAAGGCGGCGACCTCGATCGCGAGAAAGAAGCCCGTTTCTCGATGCTGGAAAAGCTCGCCGACCACGACGACGCGCTGATGGAGCAACTGCTCGAAGACATTCCGCCGCCGCGCGATGCGGTGTTCGACGATCTCGCCCGCGAATTGCGCGAAGGGCTGATCTGTCCGGTGCTGCTCGGCTCGGCGCTGCGCGAGAATGGCGTGCTGCGCCTGATGAAGGCATTGCGCCACGAATCGCCCGGGGTGACCGAGACCGCCAAACGCCTCGGCGTGAAGGAGGCCAAGGATGCGCTGGCCTATGTGTTCAAGACCGTGCATTTGCAGCATGGCGGCAAGCTGTCGCTGACGCGCGTGCTCGCCGGCCGCCTCGATGACGGCGCGACGCTGCATGCTTCTTCGGGCGAGAGCGGCCGGCTCTCCGGCATCACGGCGGCGAACTGCGCCAACGACAGCAAGCGCGCTCTTGCCGAGGCCGGCGACACGGTCGCGCTCGGCAAGCTCGATACAATGAAGACCGGCGACACCCTCTCAGCCGGCAAGACCGCGCCACCGGCACTGGCAAAAGTCGAACCGGCGCCGCCGGTGCTGGCGATCGCGATCGCCGCAACCGACCGCAAGGACGACGTCAAACTCGGCCAGGCCTTGTTGCGGCTGAACGAGGAAGATCCGTCACTGACCATGATCCAGAACCCGCGGACCCATGACATCGTGCTGTGGGGGCAGGGCGAGATGCATTTGCGGGTCGCCTTGGAGCGGTTGCGCGATCGGTTCGGCGTCAACGTCAAATCGCATCCGCCGGCGATCGGATATCAAGAGACCATCCGCAAATCGATCAGCCAGCGTGGCCGGCACAAAAAGCAATCCGGCGGTCACGGCCAGTTCGGCGATGTGGTGCTGGAGATCAAGCCGCTGCCGCGTGGTGGCGGCTTCGAGTTTCACGAGAAGGTGGTCGGTGGCGCGGTTCCGCGAAACTACATCGGCGCCGTGGAAGAGGGCGTGGTCGACGGGCTCGCGCGCGGGCCGCTCGGCTTCCCCGTGATCGATGTAGAGGTGACGCTGACCGACGGTTCCTATCACAGTGTCGATTCCTCGGATCTCGCGTTCCGTACCGCAGCGCGGATCGGCGTCAGCGAGGGTTTGCCGCAATGCCAGCCGGTGCTGCTGGAGCCCATCCATATTGTCGAAATCGTCTGTCCGACCGATGCCACGGCAAAGATCAACGCCATCCTCTCGGGGCGGCGCGGACAGATCCTCGGCTTCGATACCCGCGAGGGCTGGTCGGGATGGGACCGCGTCCGCGCCATGATGCCGGAAGCCGAGATCGGCGAACTGATCGTGGAGCTGCGCTCGGCCACGGCCGGCGCCGGCAGTTTCACCCGGCAGTTCGACCGCATGGCCGAGGTCACCGGCCGTGCCGCCGATCAGATCATCGCCGCGCATCGCGTCGCGGCGT
>DATBYN010000074.1:0-5181 GCA_036513695.1 Bradyrhizobium sp.
CGGATATCGATGAACTCAAGGGTGAGGAGCTTCTCGCTGCGATCAAGCAAGCCGGTCACAAAGCGATTTTTCTTGATCAGGATGTGACTAGCGAAGTGCGCTGGGTGGAAGTAGTTGCTGAAATCGAAAAACGCTTTGGCCAGCTGGACATCCTGGTTTCAAATGCGGGGATCGGAATTTCGGTGCCGTCAATCGTCGACATGTCGCTGGAAGACTGGCGAAGGCAGACCGCGATCAACCTCGATGGCGTATTCCTGTCCGTAAAACATTGCTTGCCCGCCAGTTGCGGCGCCGCTAGACTAACCGCCCTGCCTCAACCTCGCCAGTACCTTGAGCCCGCCATAACCGTCCGCCGGCAACAGCCCCGTCTTGGTCTGATAATCCCGGATCGCCTGCATGGTGTCGTTGCCGACGCGGCCGTCGGTGCCGCCAGTGTCAAAGCCCGCTTTTGTCAGCCGGGTCTGCATCTCCTGCACTTCGGCGAGTGTCAGCGCGCGCTCAGAGCCGGGGAACGGCTGAATGAAGGGTGGCGCGCCAAGGATGCGGTCGCCGAGATGGCAGATTGCGAGTGCGTAGTTCATCGAGGGGTTATAGCTGCGCACCGCGTAAAAATTCGGGCCCAGCAGGAACGCTGGTCCGCCTGGCACCGGGATCCACATCTGCGCGGATGCGTTCGGTTGCGCGAACGCCTGGCCGTCGGCACGCGTGACGCCGGCGCTGGCCCACGCCGCGTAGGTCCGGTTGCCGCCGGAGGAGCCGCCTCCGCCGCGGACCTCATAGCCCCAACGCTCGCCGCGGTGATATTTGCCGCGATTGACCAGATAGCGCGCGGTGGACCCGAGGGCATCGTCGGGCTTGCCGAACGGCGAAATCTTGCCGTCGCCGTCGTAATCCATTCCGACATTGAGCCAGACTTCCGGCATCCATTGCGTATGTCCCATCGCGCCGGCCCAGGAGCCGCGCATCTCCTCCGGCGTGGACCAGCCGCGATCGACGATCTTGAGCGCGTTGATCAATTCGGTTTCCCAATAGGCGCGGCGGCGCGGTTCGTTCCAGGCGAGCGCTGCGAGCGAGGGAAACACGGGGCGCATGTGGTTCTGCTGCACCAGGGGATCGCCAAAGGCGGATTCGACTCCCCACAGCGCCAAGAGCGTGCCGCGCTCGACGCCGTAATCGCGTTCAATCCGCGCGAACACCGCCTCGTTCTTCTTCAGCGCTTCCTTGCCGGCGATGATGCGCCAGTCCGAGACCCGGCGATTGATGTATTGCCATATCTGCTCGTTGAATTCCGGCTGGTTCCGCATCTGTTTGAACACGGACATGTCAGGCTCGATATGACCCATCACGCGGGTCCAGGTCGCCTCCGAAATGCCCTTTGCCAATGCACGGGCGCGAAATCCGTCGCGCCATTGGTCGAAGCCTGGAGGCGCCGCGGCAAACACGGCGGCCGGATGCGCGAGCAGGGCGCTGGCCGCGAGGCCGGATCGCAGCAAGGCGCGGCGCGTCGGGTTTTTGAGGGAATCAGATCGCTTCATGGGCGCAGTCTAGCGGTGTGCTAGGCATCCTGCTGCAGATCTGCGGCAATTTTGGACAGCCAGCGCCGGACCGTTGCTTGAGCCTTGTTGGAAAAGCCTGCTGCCAGCCGCCGCTCCACGGCCATGACGCGACGCCGGCATTTTTCCAGCAAGGTCAGGCCGCGCCGGGTCAGCGTCCACTGCAGCACCCGGCCGTGCACGGGATGCGGTGTTTTCCGGATCGCACGCGCGCGTTCCAGGTTGCGGATGATGACGCCGACGGTCTGCGGGGTCAGGAGCGCCACCCGCGCCAGATCGGCGCCCGAAAGGCCAGGGTAGGCCTTCAGCATGGTGAGCACGACGAATTGCGGCGGCGTTACGCCGAGATCGACGAGTGAGCGTTCCAGCGTCAGCCGACTCGCGGCCTGGGCCTGGCGCAGCAGATAGCCGAAATAACCTTTTTCGCCGCGCTTGCCCTGGCCCGGCGGGGGCGGGCGGACGCCGGCCAGTGCCGGATCGGCGGCGGGCTTTTTCCGGAGCGGGATGGATTTTTTCGCAGGAACCGATTTTAGCCTTTTTGGCGTTTTTCGGGACGAGCGTGATTTTGCCTTTGCCGAAGTATGTGGTTTTCGCATATTATAGCTGCTCTGATAACAAATCAGACCTCTTATAACACAGGTGATAAAGATGTCACATGCTCACAGCGAACCGAATGACTTCAAGGCGCTGGCGCCTGATGCCTATGACATTGTCTCGGCGCTTGGCCAGGCGGCCGGCAAGGCCGGCATCGACAGGCAACTGCTCGAATTGATCAAGCTGCGCGCTTCGCAAATCAACGGCTGCGCTTTCTGCGTGCAGTTCCACATCCTGCAGGGCGAAAGCCTCGGCATCTCGGCTGACAAGCTCAATCTCGTCGTGGTCTGGCGCGAGGCGCCGCAGTTTTCGTCGCGCGAGCGCGCGGCGCTGGCGTGGACCGAAGCGCTGACGCATCTCGCCGGGAGCGTGAGCGACGAGGTTTATGCGCAGGCGAGCGCCGAGTTCTCCGAGAAGGAGCTGGCCTATCTCTCTTCTGCGATCGCGTCGATCAATGTCTGGAACCGGCTGGGGGTTGCTTATCGCTGGACTCCGCCGGCGCGGCAAAAGCCGGCTCACGCGGCGGCGTCATAACGATCAGTTCTCGACGATCAGTTCTCGCCGCCTTCCTGCGAGTCGGGATGGGCGTTGTCCTCCGGCAGGGCGCGCACCAGGGAAGGCGAAACCGAAGGCGAAGTTGCAGGCGACAACGCGGCCGTCTCGGCGCCGATCACGCGTCCCCGCTCCCGGATCAGGCGCTCATAGGCCGAGATCAGGGTGACGTAGGGATTGACCCAGAGCCAGCCGTCGCGCGTAAACACCTGCACGTCGAAATGCAGATGGCGGCTGGTGCCGTTGGGATGGTCGAGATAATTGGAAACCACGCCGATCTTCTCGCCTTCATCGACGCTGCGCCCGTTCAGCACGCCATCGGCATCCAGGGTGGCCGGATTCATATGCATGTAGCGGAAGCGGATATGTTCGGTGCGGCTGTTGATCTGCAAGGTCGCCGCCTGCTGCTGGGGCGAGCGGATCACGACGCCGTCGCGAACCGCGACTACCGCCTGCTGCCTGGGATCGCAGTGCTCGGCAGCGCCTTCGCTATCGGGCGGACAGGGCGCCGGGCGGATATCCTGGCCCTGATGGCCAAAGCCGCCGGGGCATTGTCCGACATTAAAACTGCGGGCTTCGCAGAAATTATCCTGCCAGGGATAGCTGGTGGTACTGCCGATCGTCTCGTCCGGCTTGTCGCTCGATCTGCGATTCCTGAATTCCTGGGAGTGAATGAAGGCCGGGAATCTTTGCAGCGGAAACCGGATTTGCGAATAGGCCGTGAAGTCGGCGCGGCCGCCCTGTTTGCGAAAGCCTGAGTTCACGATGATGTCGCCCACCGGGCGATAGCTGAAATCAGGCGAGCGTTCCGCCGGCCGCTCGGCAACCAAAGGCGGGAGATCCGCGCGCGGTCGCGAGGGCAGGCCGCCGGCAACGCGCAGCGCTTTCAAAAAGCGCTCGGCGACCGGATAGGCCTCGCGGCAGGCCAGCCGCCGCTCGCGTGGCGCAGAGTCGAGGCACTGGATCGACACCACGTAGGGAACGCCGAACCGCGTGAAGGCATAGCGCACATAGCCCTCGCGGATAAAACGCCGCAGATCCGGATATTGCGCTGATAACGCCTTGACCGGCTCGCCCTTGCCGCCGACGGGGTCGTTCAGGTCATAAATCAGGAGCGAGCCGGTGATCTGCACCTCGACCGGCCTGGCAAAAATCCGCGTCGGCATGCCATCGGCGGCGCCAGCGCCGGGCTCGAAGGAGAATAGCGCGTCGTAGCCGGCGGGACCTGCATCGAACAGGTCGACGGGCCGGAAATCGGCCTGATAGCGCGACAGTGGGAGGCTGTTCGGCACGCCGTGCAACCCGGCGTCGAGATAGGCCGCGGTGTCGAACGGCAGCAGCACCGGAATAGGGCTGCGCCCGATTCCCATGAAGAGCTGCGAGGTTGCGGCGTTCAGTTGTACCAGTGCCGGCGTCGAACGCGGATCGAAAGCAGGGAGCCGGCGCTGGCCCGCGAACGTGAAAGAGGAGGCGACCGCCGGCTGGGTGTTGATTTCGGATCGGAGCTGGTCGAGCGCTGCGCGCCAGTCGACGTGGACGGCCAAAATCGCCGGCGTCTTGAATTCATCGGCTGTGAGGTTGGCCGTGCCGGCCAGGAGCAAAGCAAAGGGGGCCAGCAAACTCGTGACGAACCGGACAGCTTTTGTACCCAATGCGTCGCCCCCGGCGCCAGTGTGTGCCCCCCTTCTAATCTAATCCTTTGCGCGTTCGACGTAAGACCCATCTTCGGTCATCACCACGATCCGCGTACCGGTGCCGATATGCGGCGGCACCGCGGTGCGCACGCCGTTGGAGAGGATCGCGGGCTTGTAGGAGGACGACGCGGTCTGACCCTTGGTGACCGGCTCGGTTTCCACGACTTCCAGCGTGGCGCGTTGCGGCATCTGGATCGCCACCGGAACGGCGTCGTGCAGCGACAGCTTGACCTGCATGTTCTCCTGCAGATAGGGCGCGGCGTTACCGATGATGTCCTTTGGCACCTGGACCTGGTCGTAGTTCTCGGTATTCATGAAATGAAAGCCGTCGCCATCCTCATAGAGGTAGTTGAAATTATGGTCCTCGATGGTCGCTTTCTCGACCTGGTCGGTGGTCTTGTAGCGCTCGGAAATCTTCACCCCGTCGCTGATTCGGCGCATCTCGATCTGGCTGACCGGAGTTCCCTTGCCGGGATGAATGTTCTCGGCGGTCAGAACCACGTAAAGCTTGCCGTCTTGCTCAATGACGTTGCCCTTGCGGATAGAGCTGGCGATGACTTTCAAAGCTGTTTTTCCTGATAATCTGGCCTGGGACCGATCCGGACATGGGCGTCCTTAAGGCCAGCGAGGCGGTTTCGGGCCGCAACATACTGATTTTGCCGATCTATGCCAGCGTTTTGCGCCCCTCAAGGCGCGGCGCGCGGATGACTGCAAATGATCAGCTTTTGCCTGTTAATCTCATTTAGACTCAGGATATTGGACAGCCTTAGCGTTGTTCTCGGCGAAGT
>DATBYN010000075.1:0-5052 GCA_036513695.1 Bradyrhizobium sp.
ATGCTTGATATCGGTCGCCACAGGATCGTGCGGGAACGCCGCCAGGCAGATTTTCCCGCCACGATTGGCCATGTGAATGGCTTGATTGACGGTGGCTTCGGTGCCGGCGCACTCGACCACATAATCCGCGCCGATCCCGCCGGTGAGCCGTTTCACGACATCTACCGCGTTCTCTTCGGCGATGTTGATGACGCGGTCGGCGCCTAGCTCCCTGCCGATCGCGAGGCGCTTGTTGCGTGTTCCGGTCAGGATCACGGGGCTTGCGCCCAGGGCCTTTGCGACGGCGACGGCGAGCAGTCCAATGGGACCGGGGCCGATGACGACCACGCTTTCACCGGCAACCAGCCCGCCAAGTTCGGTCAAGCCGTACATCGAGGTCCCTGCGGTGACGACAAGCGTGGCTTCCGCGTCGCTCATCGTGTCCGGCACCCGCACGAGCGTGTTGATGTGATTGACCGCGTACTCGGCAAAGCCACCGTCGGTCGTAAAGCCGTTGGCGCGATGGCCCTTCTCCGGTTTCCCATAATTGAGGCATGAGGTGTACATGCCTTGGCGGCATCGCTTGCACTGGCCGCAGCCGGCGTGGATTTCCACACTGACGCGTTCGCCGATCTCGAACTCGTCGACCTCAGGTCCGAGGGCTGCGACCGTACCCATATATTCATGGCCGGGTGTAAAATTCTTGTTGAAGGGCACGCCGCCGCCGATGCTCGCCGGCGATCCGCCGCGAATGATCTCGAGGTCGGTTGCGCAGATCGCGACCGCGTCGATGCGAACCAGTACTTCCGCGCGCCCAGGAACCGGCGCGGGCTTGTCGCGCAGGAAAAGCTGGTCGGGGTCGCCCAGGACCCAAGCCTTCATCTGATCGGGGACAGGAAGCTTGGGCGATGTCTTGACGCCGGTGGGGTCGTACATGGCGCATGTCCTCGTCTAGGAATATAATCCCATAGGATTTTTGGCAACTGAGATCCCCAGCTTACCGATCCAGACGGCCTCAACCAACCTCGGAAGCCGACAGTTTATAGATTTCAAGCGCGTCGGCATCCGCGCCCCGCGCCGTCTTGGCCAGTCTGAACAATTGCGCGGCCAGCGCCGACATCGGCACCGGGCTGGACGTATCACGGGCGACATCGATCACCGTATCCAGATCTTTCAGCATTGTTGCGATGTGGCCGAGCGGCGGCGAATGAATGCCTTGCACCATGCGCGGCACGAACAATTGCAGGGGAATTGAATCGGCAAAGCCGCCGGCGAGCGCCTCCGGCAGCCGCTTGGCGTCGATCCCGGCGTTGACGGCAAGCCGCGTCGCTTCCGCAAGCACAGCCATGGCGCAGCCGACGATCACCTGATTGCAGAGTTTCGCGGTCTGGCCCGCGCCAGTCGGACCCATATGCGTGAGCCGTCGTGCCATTGCCAGGACGTAAGGCCGCACTCTTTCGACATCGGCGGCATCGCCGCCAGCCATCACCGCCAGCGTGCCTTGCTCGGCGCCCGGCGTACCGCCGGAGACCGGTGCATCGATCCATCCCATGCCGTTCGACGTCTTCAGCCGCGCGGCTATCGAGCGTGCCGCGTCCGGGTGGATCGACGAAAAATCCACGACGAGTTTTCCGGAGCCGGCCGCGCTCGCAAGGCCGCCGGGACCGAACATTACCTCTTCCACGGCGGCGGCATCGGTGAGGCACACGAAGATGATGCTGGCGCTATCGGCGACATCGCGCGGATGGGCTTTAAGCTTCGCCCCCGCCTCCACCAGTGCGGCGCCTTTGCCCGGAGAGCGGTTCCAGACGGCGACGTCGTAGCCGGCGTTCAGCAGCCGCCGCGTCATGGGAAATCCCATCATTCCAAGCCCGAGATACCCGAGCCTCTCTCGGTTTTGTCCATCCGCTTTGCCAACCATTGCCATTCCACGTCTCCCAAGCTTGGCGGCCGGTAAAACCCTGTCCGGCACGCGGGGTCTACCATACGCCAGGCCTTGCCGGGCGATGATAGGCAATCTCCGGTGGCTTGCCTGATTGTTTGAACCATGAAAGGTTTAGCGAAACTAGTTTTGCGCGGGTGCCTGTTGGCATCGAAAAAGTGGAGCGGGGATGATGCGGGTACCTTCGACATGGATTTTGGCCGCCGGAGCGATGGCCGCCGCACTTGCGGGCGTAAGTTCATCCTACGCGCAACAGACGATCCGTGTCGGCTGGACCATTCCGGCCGAGGAATCGAAATACTGGATGATGCGAAGGCCCGCGGAATTTCCCGACCTCGGCAAGACCTACAATGTCGAATGGACGCAATTCCAGGGCACCGCGCCAATGACGCAAGCGCTGGCCGCCGGCGCGCTCGACTGCGCGACGCAGGCGCCATTGTCGCTGGCGAACGGCGTGGTCGGCGGAAATCTCAAGGCCTACATCGTCGCGCAGCACGTCTTCGAGAAGCCTGGCGGCTTTTCGGTCTATTGGGCGGTCATGGACGATTCCCCGATCAAGACCATTGCTGACCTCAAGGGCAAAACCGTCGGCATTTCGGTGATTGGCGGCGGCACCCAAGGACCGTTCAACATGCTTCTGAAGCAAAACGGCGTCGACCTCGCAAAGGACATCAAGCTGGTCGAAGTCGGCTTCGCTGTCTCCGAGGACGCGCTGCGCCAGGGCAGGGTGGATGCCGTCAACATGAACCAGCCGTTCGCGGCGCGCGCCGAGGCCAAGGGCGGGACACGCAAATTGTTTTCGCTTTCCCAGGCAATGCCGAACATCGTCCATATCCTGGAAGCCTGCCGTGCCGACTTTGTCGACAAGAATCCGGAATTGGTAAAGGCTTACGTGCGCGATATCACTTCCGGCATGAAGAAGGCGCTGGCTAATCGTGAAGAGACGCTCAAGGTTGTCAACGAAGTGCTGAAGGCGCCGATCCCGGTCCTCGACACCTATCTGCTCAAGGACAATGATTTCGGCCGCGATCCCGGCGCCGCACCGAATTTCCCGGCGATCCAGAAAATGCTCGATATCTATGCCGAGACGGGAATGCTGCCGAAACTGGATGTCGCACAGTTCAAGCATCCGACCATCGTCGCGCCGCTGCAATAGGCAGAATTGATCCACGAGTCGTCTCGGCGTTCGCCGGGACGACCTGGAGAGAGATTTATTCCGATGAAGAAGTGGCGATCACGCGTGACGACCGATGGTCTGGATCGTGCGCCCCACCGCGCCTTCATGCGTGCGATGGGCCTCGACGACGAGGCGGTGGCAAAGCCGATGGTCGGCGTTGTCAGCATGAAGGGCGAACAGACGCCCTGCAACATGACCCACGATTTCCAGGTCGAAGCGGCGAAAGCTGGGATCGCGGAGGCAGGCGGCACGCCGCGGGAATTTTCAACCATTTCGGTTTCCGACGGCATCAGCATGAACCATGAGGGAATGAAGTTCTCGCTGCTCTCCCGCGAGCTGATTGCTGATTCAATCGAGGCCGTGGTGCACGGCCTAGCCTACGACGCGCTGATCGGCTTCGGCGGCTGCGACAAGACGCTTCCCGGCGTGATGATGGGCATGATCCGCTGCAATGTGCCGTCGATCTTCATCTACGGTGGCAGCGCGCTGCCTGGCCGGTTCGAGGGAAAGACCCTCACCGTGCTCGATTCCTATGAGGCCGTCGGCAGCTTCATGACGGGCGAAATCGACGAGGCGACGCTTGAGGGCATCGAGCGCACCTGCCTGCCGACCATCGGCGCCTGTGCCGGACAGTTCACCGCCAACACCATGGGCATGGTGTCCGAAGCGATGGGGCTGACGATGCCCAATGTGTCGATGATCCCCGGCGTCTATGCCGAGCGCGCGCAGGTTGCGCGCCGCGCCGGACGCCTTGTGATGCAGATGCTGGAGCGGGGCGGGCCGTTGCCGCGCGAGATCGTGACGCGGCAGGCGCTGGAAAATGGCGCAGCCATCGTCGCCGCCACCGGTGGCTCGACCAACGCGGCGCTGCATCTGCCGGCGCTTGCCAACGAGGCCGGCATTTCCTTCACCATCGACGACGTCGGCAAGGTTTTTGCGCGCACGCCGCTGATCGGTAATTTGCGGCCCGGTGGCAAATACACCGCCAAGGATGTCTACGACATCGGCGGTACCGCTGTCGTCATCCGCGCGCTGGTCGAAAGCGGCCATATCGACGGCAGTTGCCTGACGATAACAGGTAGATCAATCGCCGAAGAATACGGCGGCGCGAATGCGCCTGATGGCGAGATTATTTTCTCCACGAAGACGCCGATCATGCCGGATGGCGGCGTGGCGGTTTTAAAGGGCAATCTTTGTCCCGATGGTGCCGTCATCAAAGTCGCGGGCCTGAAAAACCTGGTGTTTGAGGGCTCGGCGCGGGTGTTCGAGGACGAGGAACACTGCGTCGACGCCGTGCGCAATCGCAAATATTCAGCCGGTGACGTTCTCGTCATCCGCAACGAAGGCCCGGTTGGCGGCCCGGGCATGCGCGAGATGCTGGGTGTCACCGCGCTGATTTATGGCCAGGGCATGGGCGAGAAGGTCGCACTTATAACGGACGGGCGTTTTTCCGGCGCCACGCGCGGGATGTGCATCGGCTATGTCTCGCCGGAATCGTTTATCGGCGGCCCGCTGGCGCTGGTGCGTGAAGGCGACCGTATCAGGATCGATGCGACAGAGCGCCGCATGGATGTTCTGATTGACAACGTGGAATTCGCCGCGCGGCGAAACGCCTGGATGCCGCGGCCGCCGCGGCATCGCGCGGGCGCGCTCGCCAAATACGCGCGTCTGGTCGGCCAAGCCCCGGGCGGCGCCGTCACGCATGACGGTGCGGCGGAATGGCCGTGGTTCGACTAGCGGTGGCCGTGTTCGAACCGCGTCACGTTACTTCAAGTTTCCGATTGAAGCGCGGGTCGCGCCAGACTTCCGCGTTGATGCACTCGGCGAGTATTTCGGCGGCATCCCAAACATCTCCGAATCGAACATAGAGCGGCGCAAAGCCAAACCGCATCAGGTCCGGCGCCCGGAAATCGCCGATCACGCCGCGTTCGATCATCGCCTGAACCACCGCATA
>DATBYN010000076.1:0-7157 GCA_036513695.1 Bradyrhizobium sp.
AAAAGGCGGCGGCCGTCCCACAATCACGACACGATTTCGTGGTCAGTTTAGGGCTTCCGGGATGGGGAGTTTTTTCCGGAAGCTTAACGTCACCTAAACGCCGGCGCGCTCACATCTACCAGTCGCCGCTGGATATTGGGGGAAGTGGGTGGATGGTCGGGGCGAAATTCCAGACGCTTGAGCGCGCCGGCAAGGTGTCGTCACCTGCCGTGGCGTTGCTTGGGCAGGCGCTTCGCGCCGGGCTTAGTCAGGCGCTTCACGCCGGCTGGCACCGACGGCGTTGGATCGCCCTTCTCACGATATTCGTCCCGTTGTCATTCGTTCTCGTTCAATGCGGACGCGCGCCGAGCGCCAGCGCGCTTGCCGCCAATGTACAAGGCTCCGGGGGAGACACTTTCGTCGACCGTTTCCCGCAACCTCAGTTCAATGATCGTTTCCCGAGCGCGAGCGAGAGCCTGGTGCAGCCGCAATCGGTCGATGCGCCGCCCAAACGCACCGCGCAGGCAGAACCCGCCCCTTACCGGGTTGCGTCGCTGGCGCCGACGGTGCCCTATGGGCGCTCCGCCCCGCGCGAGGATCTGACCACCCTGGTCAGCCTGAAATCATCGGCGTTTCCCTATCTCGGCAATAATCCGCACACCGACGAACCGTTCCTGAACGTCTCCAAGGGCGGGCGCCGGGGCCATCGCAGTTACGGCGGCCGGGTGTACTGGCAGGACGAGACCTATAGCGACAACCGCGTGCTGATGCACGTCCCTGAAAATTTCGACATCCGCAAACCGGGCGTCATCGTGGTGTTCTTCCACGGCAATGGTGCGACGCTGGAGCGCGACGTGCGTGACCGGCAACTGGTGCCGCAACAGATCTCGGAGTCCGGCGCCAACGCCGTGCTGCTGGCACCGCAGCTGGCGGTCGATGCCGCCGATTCCTCGGCCGGCAAGTTCTGGCAGCCCGGCGCGTTCAAACGCTTCATCGCCGAGTCCGCCGATCATCTCGCCCAGCTCTACGGCGATTCGCGCGCGGCCAGGGCGTTTGCGAACATGCCGATCGTCATCGTCGGCTATAGCGGCGGCTTCATGCCGACCGCCTGGAGCCTGGAAGTGGGCGGCATCAGCAATCGCGTCCGCGGCGTGGTGCTGCTCGATGCGGTCTATGGCGAGCTCGACAAGTTCGCGTCCTGGATCGAGAACAACCGATCCGGCTTTTTCGTCAGCTCCTATACCCACTACACCAGGCGGCACGACCGCGATCTGATGCAGATGCTGAAGGAAAAAGGCGTCGCCGTCTCGGAGGATATCGATGCGCCGCTGCGCCCCGGCAGCGTGGTGTTCACCGAGACCCCCGAAGGCGTCACCCATCGCGATTACGTCACACACGCCTGGACCGACAACCCGGTCAAGGAAGTGCTGGCCAAGATGGCCGCGACGCCGGCATTGACGCGGATCGCCGCAACCACCTCCTCGCCCGCGAGCCAGTGATCGGGCGCGCTCCCATCCGCCCCGCGTCATCCCACTTCATCATTGCGTCACGTCATCGGGTTCGGCGCCCTAGAACTGTGATGTTGATGGCCGCGCGATTCCGTAATGCTCGGGATTGTTCGGCGCCGGCCCGAGCCATAGGGTTCCGGCCGGGCAAGGTTCTTAAGCTATCGGGGATTCAAATTGCAGGAAGGCCTTTACAAAGTTGAATTGCACACCGTCCATGGCACCGGCAACGGCGTGCTCTACGCGACGTCAGGCAAGCTTCGAGGCGGCAATTCGGGGTTTGCATTCATCGGAAACTACACCCGCAAGGGCAGTGACATCCACGTCAAGATCTCGACCCAGCGGCATAATCCAGATCCTGGATTCAAGCCGCTGTTTGGAACCGACATGATCACGCTGACGCTGAAGGGAGCGCAGAACGGCGACATGGTCGACTTCGAAGGTACCGCACTGCAGGCGCCGGGCGTTGCCTTCAAGGCAGTGCTGACGCGGATCGGCGACTGATCAGAATTTCGGGATCTTCTCGGCGAACCCGTTATAGCAGGTCAGCCGCTCGTCTTCTTCCTGGGTGAAGTGGCAATCGGCGACGCCCTTCGCGGCCGGTGCCTTGGGATTTGGCTTGGGCGGGAAGATCGCATCGTAGCAATCCAGCCGGCCCTTCGTTCCATCGTCGATGTCAAGGCAGGCCTGCAACTTCTTGGCAACCGATTGATGCGCTCCAGCCGGCGCCGCACTCTTCGGCTTCACCTGGACCAGCGGCTTTCCCCCGACGGCCGGCGGGCTGCCCGACGCCGGCGGGGCACCTTGGGCAGGCGGGTTGGTTTGGGCAAAGGCTGTGGCGGAGTATAGGACCAGAACGAGTGGAAAAATTCTTCTCATATTGCCTCACTTTTGTATTCGCCCGTCGATGTAAGGCAACGCAAACTGCGAGTCGAGCCGCCTGGCGCGGAAAATTCCCGGCTTCCCGCAAAGGGGTGAACGTCTATGTCGATGAGGCCGCCGGCCGAGGCCTGGTCGCCGCTCACCTAGGGGGTGGCGGTAGTGGCGGTTGCGGCCACCTCGGAAGCGTCGCGTTGACCGTCGCGGCCGGACGGCTCGCCGATAGCTGCGCCCATGCGCGTTCAAGGCCACGGGTCTCGATCTCGAGAAAGAATGAGGTCGTCTTGCCATCCGGCAGCAGCGTGCGTTGCCCCATCCCCAGACGAGGAACGGCGAACAAATTCTTCACCGCGTCGGAGGCGATCCAAGTCTCGTAGGGCCCTACTCGCGCCGGAAATCTCGTAAACTGCGGCGGCTTTTCCGAACCCACCGTCATCGCAACGATCCTGGTGCCGGTGGCGTCCTTGTCCAGCTCGTCGCCGAACACCAATCGCGCGCGCGTCTTGCTGTCGCAGAACAATTGCCACTCCAACTTCCGGAAGTCATCGCCGTTCTTCATCTGCGCGAATTTGCGGATGTAGGGACGTGGCGCTTTTTCCAGAGTCCATGCCGTCTCGACGAAATCCCTTGTATCAATCCGGAAGCGGTACAACTCCCGCCGCGTCAGCACATGCGCGCTTTCGTAGCTGACGGTATCGACAAGAGTGATGAGGTCACGGCTGATGCCCATCTCATCGATATACGACGATGCCAGGTGTTCGGCTTCGTTGTAGGCCTTGGCGACGGCTTCCTCCCGACGCTTCTCCGTCGCATTCAATCGGAATTCCATGACGACCTTCGGGCTATGGACGGCCATCACCGCGTCGGGAGCGACCTCGCGCGTAACCGCGCCGAACAGCAGGTAGCTGCACGAAGAGCTGCACGTCGCATCACGGGTAGCAATACTGGCGGCGACTTCGTCGTGCGCGGTCTTCATCAACGAGCAGGCGTCATCGGTCTGACTCCCCGGGCAGATATCGGCGAGCGTCCGTCCCACCCTGCCGATGGCTTTTCGGCCACGCAACAAGCGGCCGATCGCAAACGCCTGCCGCATTTCGCCGCCGGGCGAATGAAAATAGATCGGCCGCTGGGTATCCTTTTGCTCACGGAAGAAACGCTCGACCCGCGCGGCGGCACCGGCATCGATCTTCCCTTCGATCGCAATCCAGCGGTCACAGCCCGGTCCGCAGGAATTTGGCGCTCCCTTCGCCGAATAGATGATTAGCTCCGGCATATGCGCCGCCGCCTCCGGATTAGGCGCAGCCCTCGCCAGAACCGTCGGCAGCAGTAAAGGCATTGAGAGCGCAAAACAAAGCAAAACGCGAATATTCATGACATCCCGAGTGCGGCGTAGGCTGTGCCGCCAATATCGCAACAATGCAAAAGCAACCCAAAGCTTCAACCTACATCGGACCTGCGACCGATCCATGACTGCGGCAGCTGCGAAAAGCCGCCATCCGCGCCGACAGAGGCGGTATCGCCGGGATCGCATCGAGCGAACATTACCGTGCGTCACCAGTTCCCTTCCCGGCCGCCCTGCGCTAAAAGCCCTGCTCGTTCCCGCTTACCTGCGCTCGTTCGCAGGAGTGAGCTTCAGGAGATTGCCATGCCAGACAAGAATGCCCCCACGTCAGGATTCCAGTACAGCCTCTCGAATCTGAAACCGGTCGAGCCCGTGCACAAGATCGCCCTCACCTTTCCCGACGGCGCCAGGCGCGAATTCCCCAAAAGCACCACCGGCCTCGATATCGCCAAGGGCATCTCGCCCTCGCTCGCCAAGCGCACGGTGGCGATGGCGCTCGACGGCGAGGTCAGGGATCTCGCCGATCCAATCGAGCACGACGCAAAAATCGAATTCATCGGGCGCGACGATCCGCGCGCGCTGGAATTGATCCGGCACGACGCCGCGCATGTGCTCGCCGAAGCGGTGCAGTCGCTATGGCCGGGCACGCAGGTGACGATCGGTCCCGTAATCGAGAACGGCTTCTATTACGATTTCTTCCGCAACGAGCCGTTCACGCCGGAGGATTTTGCGGGAATCGAAAAGAAGATGCGCGAGATCATTGCGCGTGACAAACCCTTCACCAAGGAAGTGTGGGACCGCGAAAAGACAAAACAGGTGTTCCGCGACAAGGGCGAGGCGTTCAAGGTCGAATTGGTCGACGCCATTCCCGGCGACGAGCCGATCAAGATCTATTTTCAGGGCGACTGGTTCGATCTCTGCCGCGGACCGCATATGACGTCGACCGGCAAGGTCGGCAACGCCTTCAAGTTGATGAAAGTCGCCGGCGCCTATTGGCGCGGTGATTCAAACAATCCGATGCTGACCCGCATCTACGGCACCGCGTTCGCCAAACAAGAAGACCTCGATGCATATCTCAAGCAAATCGAGGAAGCCGAGAAGCGCGACCATCGCAAGCTGGGTCGTGAGCTCGATCTGTTTCACTTCCAGGAAGAAGGTCCCGGCGTGGTGTTCTGGCACCCGAAGGGCTGGACCATCTTTCAGGCGCTGATCGCCTATATGCGCCGCCGGCTGACCGGCGATTACAGCGAAGTCAACGCGCCGCAGATCCTCGACAAGGTGTTGTGGGAGACCTCCGGCCATTGGGACTGGTACCGCGAGAACATGTTCGCGGCGCAATCGGCTGGTGATGAAGCCGAGGACAAGCGCTGGTTTGCGCTAAAGCCGATGAACTGTCCGGGCCATGTGCAGATTTTCAAACATGGCCTGAAGAGCTATCGCGACCTGCCGTTGCGTCTGGCCGAATTCGGCGTGGTGCATCGCTACGAGCCGTCGGGCGCGATGCACGGCTTGATGCGGGTGCGCGGTTTCACCCAGGACGATGCCCATGTGTTCTGTACCGAGCAGCAGCTCGCCGATGAGTGTCTCAAGATCAACGACCTGATCCTGTCGACCTATGCGGATTTCGGCTTCGAGGGCGAACTCACGGTCAAGCTATCGACCCGGCCGGAAAAACGCGTCGGCACCGACGAGATGTGGGATCATGCCGAACGCGTGATGGCGACGGTGCTGCAGGAGATCAAAGCGCAGGGCTCTAACCGCATCAAGACCGAGATCAATCCGGGCGAAGGCGCGTTCTACGGCCCGAAATTCGAATATGTGCTGCGCGATGCCATTGGCCGCGACTGGCAGTGCGGCACCACGCAGGTCGATTTCAATCTGCCGCAACGCTTCGGTGCGTTCTATATCGATGCCGACGGTTCGAAGAAGGTGCCTGTCATGGTACATCGCGCGATCTGCGGCTCGATGGAACGTTTCATCGGCATCCTGATCGAACATTATGCCGGCAATTTTCCGCTCTGGCTGGCACCCATCCAGGCCGTCGTCACCACCATCACCTCGGAGGGTGATGAGTACGCCAAGGTGGTCGCTGCCGCGGCACGGCGCGCGGGCCTGCGCGTCGAGATCGATTTGCGCAACGAGAAGATCAATTACAAGGTCCGCGAGCACTCGCTGGCGAAAATCCCGGCACTGCTCGTCGTCGGCAAGAAGGAGGCCGAGACTCACTCGGTTTCGATCCGCCGGCTCGGCAGCGAGGCGCAAAAGGTGATGCCGACGGACGAAGCGATCGCCGCGCTGGTCGAAGAGGCCACGCCGCCGGATGTGAAGCGGGAGAACGCCGCAGGGTAAACACCAGTGTCGTCCCGGCGAACGCCTGGCGAACGCCGGGACCCATAACCACCGATGCAAATTGTTGATAGGGTTGCGGCCCCAGCCTCGCGCAAGAAAGACATTGGTGGTGATGGGTCCCGGCTCGGCGTTCGCTGCGCTCGCTGGGCCGGGACGACGACTAAGAATTTTTTGCCCCGACCCTCAATTCAGCCCTCACAATCGATCTAAACTGGCTACCGCTTACCGCGTTGCCCACCTATCTCCATGATAGGAAATTCGTAAATCAGCCATCGACGAAAGACACCCGATTGCCCGACGCCATCGACCTCCTGAAGATCCGCCGCTCGGTGAAACCGCGCGAGATGAGCGGGCCCGGCCCCTCACCGGCCGAGCTTGAAACCATCCTGACCATCGGCGCACGGGTGCCCGATCACGGCAAGCTGACGCCGTGGCGATTCATCGTGTTCGAGGGCGACGCGCGGGTCCGCGCCGGCGAGATCATCGCAAACGTGTTCGCGCGGAAAAATCCGAACGCCGCACCCGCCGATATCGAGGTCGAGAAGCGCCGGCTCACCGATGCGCCTTTGGTGATCGGCGTCGTCAGTTTCACCAAACCGCATCCTAAAGTGCCGCCGTGGGAGCAGGAACTATCCGCCGGCGCCAGCGCGATGAACATCGTCACCGCGGCGACCGCGCTCGGCTATGGCGCGTGCTGGCTGACCGGCTGGTTCGCGTTCGATCGCGACGTGCTCGACGGCCTGGGATTGAAGGCGGATGAAAAGCTCGCCGGTTTTATTCACATCGGCACGCCGGGCAAACCCAGCGAAGACCGCCCGCGCCCGGCGCTGTCGGATATCGTGACGCGGTTTTAGGGACATCGCTGTGCCGTCATTGCCGAGGCAAAAGCGCGAAGCGCGGCTTCCTGCTAAATGACCCGGCAATCCAGCTTTTTACGAAGACGATGGATGCCCGGGTCGAGCCCACGGCTGTCCGGTTGAGTTTTTGTGGACGAAGCGCATGGCATTGATTCTACTCGGTCCTGGACGTCTGCAAGCGTTCCGGGACACGAATGGAGATCAACGCCATGCTGCATCAGAATAGCGTATTTCATGGACTTCTAA
>DATBYN010000077.1:0-4254 GCA_036513695.1 Bradyrhizobium sp.
TGCCGGAGCCGATCGAGCGCAGATCCTGTGTGCCGGCAAGTCTGGTCAGGATCAGCCCGAACGGGATCGAGCCGAGCAGATAGCCGAGCACGAAGGCGGCCGGCAGGAACGCTTCAGATGACATCGCCGTTCCTCCCTTGACCGTGTATCCCGCTTTCATCAGACATGCTCGTAGACCGTGCGTCCACCTACGATCGTGCGTACGACGCGGCCCGAGAATCGCGCTTCGTCGAACGGCGTGTTCTTGCATTGCGACTGGAGATCGGCGGGGTCAAGCACCCAGGGCGTGTCGGGATCGATCACGATGACGTCGGCGGGCGCGCCCGCGCGCAATGTTCCGCCCGGCAGGCCCAACAACTCGGCCGGGCGCGTCGACATCGCGCGGATCAGGGTTTTAAAATCCATCTCGCCATTGTGGATCAGCCTTAAGCTCGCCGGCAGCATGGTCTGCAGACCGATTGCGCCGGAAGCTGCTTCCGCGAACGGCAGCCGCTTGACCTCGACGTCCTGCGGATTGTGATCGGACATGATGACGTCGATCAATCCGGAGGCAACCGCTGCGACCAGCGCCTGCCGATCGTCCTCGGTGCGTAGCGGCGGTGAAAGCTTCAAAAATGTCCGGTAGGGGCCGATGTCGTTCTCGTTCAGCGTCACATGGTTGATCGAGACCGAGGCTGACACCGCAAGCCCGGCGTCGCGCGCACGCTTCAGGATTTCCAGCGACTCAATGCAGCTCAGCGAAGCCGCGTGGTAGCGCCCGTTGGTCAGCGCGACCAGCCGCATGTCGCGCTCCAGCATCACGGCCTCGGCGGCGTTGGGGATGCCGACGAGCCCAAGGCGGGCGGCGAACTCGCCTTCGTTCATGACGCCTTCGCCGACCAGATCCGGATCCTCGGTGTGGTGCACGATCAGCGCGTCGAAATCCCGTGCGTAGGTCAGCGCGCGGCGCATCACCTGCGCGTTGGTGACGCTCTTGTCGCCGTCGGTGAAAGCCACCGCGCCGGCCGCCTTCAACAGGCCGATCTCGGTCATCTCCTCGCCGCGCATCCCTTTTGTCAGCGCCGCCATCGGATGGATGTTGACGATGGCGGTGTCGCGGGCGCGGCGCAGCACGAAATCAACCGTGGCCGAATTGTCGATCACCGGCGAGGTATCGGGCTGGCAGATAATGGTGGTGATGCCGCCGGTTGCCGCGGCCTGGCTTGCGGAAGCAAAGGTTTCGCGATGGCTGGCGCCGGGCTCGCCGACAAAGGCGCGCATGTCGATCAGCCCGGGGGCTATGATCTTGCCGGCGCAATTGACGATGTCGGTCCCCTCGGGCACGCCGGCAGCGCCGATGCCCCGCTTCGAATCGCGGATCATACCGTCCGCGATCAGCACGTCGCCCACGCCGTCGAAATCGCGCGAGGGATCGATCAGGCGGGCGTTGGCGAGCAGGATCGGGCGGCGATCGGTCAGCATTTAAGCGTTCGGCAGGTTGCGGGCGAGCGCTTCCAGCACCGCCATCCGCACCGCCACTCCCATTTCGACCTGTTCGCGGATCAGCGATTGCGCGCCGTCGGCGACAATGGAGTCGATCTCGACGCCGCGGTTCATCGGCCCCGGATGCATCACCAGCGCGTCGGGTTTTGCGTAGGCCAGCTTCTTCTGGTCGAGGCCGAAATAATGAAAATACTCCTGGGTCGACGGCACGAACGAGCCGTTCATGCGCTCGCGCTGCAGCCGCAGCATCATCACGATATCGGCACCATTGAGACCCTCGCGCATGTCGCGGGCGACCTCGACGCCCATCCGCTCGATGCCGCGCGGCAGCAGCGTGGAGGGCGCGACCACGCGCACCCGGGCGCCCATGGTGTTGAGCAAGAGGATATTGGAGCGCGCCACCCGCGAATGCATGACGTCGCCGCAGATCGCGATCACGAGCCCCTCGAGCCGGCCCTTGTTGCGGCGGATGGTGAGCGCGTCGAGCAGCGCTTGCGTCGGATGCTCGTGCGCCCCGTCGCCGGCATTGACGACGGATCCGTCGACTTTTCGGGCCAAAAGTTCCACCGCGCCGGACGCGTGATGCCTTACCACCAGGATGTCCGGATGCATGGCGTTGAGCGTCACCGCGGTATCGATCAGGGTTTCGCCCTTGCGCATCGAGGAGGAGGACACCGACATGTTCATGACATCGGCGCCCAGGCGTTTTCCCGCGATCTCGAACGAGGATTGGGTGCGGGTGGAGGCCTCGAAGAACAAATTGATCTGGGTGCGGCCGCGCAGGCTGGTACGCTTCTTGTCGACCTGGCGGTTGAGCTCGACATATTCCTCGGAGAGGTCGAGGAGACCTGTGATGTCGTCGGGGGAAAGCCCCTCTATGCCCAGCAGGTGCCGGTGACCGAGGACGAAGGTCGATTTCGATTGTGGGGTCATTAAAACGAGAGCTATAGGCAGAGATGCAGAGCGGGGCAAGGGCGAATAGGGGGCTTACGAGTTATCCCCGGTTTCGTATTCCGCCCATTCGTCATGCCCGCGCTCGTCGCGGGCATCCACGTCTTTTCTCGTTAACCGTAAAAAAGACGTGGATGGCCGGGCATAGGCTAGCGGAAGCGACGCCGTCCTTCGGACGGCTATGCCCGGCCATGACGATTGAGGGACCGGCCGGGGTGAGAACCATTTTGATCGCTCTTGCGGTCATCACTTATTCTGCTTCTGCGCAGGTCCGCGCGCAAACGCTGCCCGGCGGCTTTGTCCATCTGCGCGACGTCGATCCCGGCATCATCCAGGACATCCGCTACGCCGGTTCAAATAATTTCGTCGGCCGGCCGCTTAACGGTTACGAGGCCGCCGAATGCGTGGTGAAACGCGAGGTCGGGCTGGCGCTAGCGCGCGTGCAGCGGGAACTCGTGCCCCAAGAGCTGTCATTAAAGATGCTGGATTGCTACCGCCCGGCGCGCGCGGTGCACGACATGGTGCTGTGGGCGCAGAATGGCAGGGAAACGCCGGCCGAGCGGCGCTATAATCCGGCTTTCAGCAAGAAGGACCTGTTCCGGCTCGGCTACATCGCCGAGCATTCCGGCCATTCCGCCGGTGCTGCCGTCGACGTCACGTTGGTCGACCTGAAGGCTGATCCTTCATCCCCGTTCGATCCGAACAAGACTTACGCGGATTGCACCGCCGATTCGAGCGCCCGCGCTCCGGAAGCAAGCGTCGATATGGGCACCGGCTACGACTGCTCCGACCTCAAGGCGCACACGGCGGCGCCGACCATCACGGCGGAGCAGCGCAGGTGGCGCAATCTGCTGGTTGCCGTGATGACCAAGCAAGGTTTTGTGAACTATTCGAAGGAGTGGTGGCATTTTTCGCTGCCGGGCACCGGCCGGCCCGCGTATGATTTCCCGATTGCACCGCGGCAGAAGTGAGTGGGCGTGAAACAAGGCTCTTTCCGGCGTAGGATGATTCTCCAAATTCCGACCGTGAGGGGGCGGCCATGACGCAAGCCACATTCGCGACCCACGAAGTGTTCAACCAGTCGCCGCCGTTCGAAGACGTCGATCTGTTCGCAGCCGACCAGCCTTTGCAGGAAGCCGTCGCCGCCAATGGCGGCGCTGCGGCAGAGAAAGAACTGTCCGAGTTCGGCCAGCACTGGGGTTCGGCGGCGATGACGGCGCGCGGCCGCGTCGCCAATGAGAACACCCCAAAGCTGCGCCTCTTCGATCCCCGCGGTATCAGGCGCGACGAGGTCGAGTTCCACCCCGCCTATCACGAACTGATGGCGCGCAGCGCCCATGCCGGCATGCACAATTCGACCTGGACCGCCGACGGCAAGCCGGCCGGGGACGCCGCCGAAGTCGTGCGTGCCGCAAAATTCTATATGGCAGCAGGGGTCGAGACCGGGCATCTGTGCCCGATCACCATGACACGCGCCTCTGTCGCGGCCTTGGCGGCGCAGCCGGATTTGCTGGCGAAGGTGATGCCCGTGATCGCGACCCGCGCTTACGACCCAGGTTTTGCGCCATGGTGGACAAAGCGCGGCATGACGCTCGGCATGGGCATGACCGAGAAGCAGGGCGGCACCGACGTGCGCTCCAATTTGACGCGCGCAACGCCGGACGGCGACGGCTATTCCGTCACCGGGCATAAATGGTTCATGTCGGCGCCGATGTGCGACGCCTTTTTGGTGCTGGCACAGGCCGATCAGGGCCTGACCTGCTTCTTCATGCCGCGCTTTCGCCCCGATGGATCGGTCAACGCGATCCAGTTCCAGCGCCT
>DATBYN010000078.1:0-25645 GCA_036513695.1 Bradyrhizobium sp.
CACCGCCGACGTCAACTGGACGCATTTTGACCAGAAGTTCTCGGGCGTTATTACGGCCCCGACGAATATCGTGGTTGCCAAGCCGGCAGCTGTGTATCAGCTCAAGAACCAGGACCAGGTCAACCTGATACTGCGCGCTCAGCGCAACTTCTAAGCACGGTCTAACGACCTGACAGAGCCCCCGGCGGGAAACCACTGGGGGTTTTTCTTGTGTGCCGAGCATGATCGACAGCTTGGAGGTGGAAGCCTGGCCATTGTTATGGACGTTCATCCGGTGTGCAGCGCGTTCAATGAGCCCACCCGGAAATAAGTCCGAACGTCTTGGCGCTTTCCGGCGCGGAAGGGCTCAGAAATGAACCGTGACAAGGCCCTCAAAAGCGCCGTGCGCGCATGTGCTCATCGGGGCGACAGCGGCTTGTCCGGCACTGGCATGGCGCCGGCAGCGGCGCCCCAGACCGACTGGTCGAAATTCACGACCGCGCCCGTCATCAGTCCGGCGTCGTCCGAGACAATAAAGTTGACGGCGCGGGCTGCCTCGGCCGGGTCAATGAGACGGCCGAAGGGCAGGGCGGCGACAGCCTTGGCCTCCCAGTTTGGATCGCCGGTCTCCGCGGCCTGCAACTCGCGTTCGTGGTCGGAAGCCATCCAGCCCACGTTGAGCTGATTGACACGGATGCGGTTCTTCATGACGGAGAAGGCGGTGTTTCGCGTCAGTGTCGCCAGTGCACCCTTTGTGGCGCAATAGGCATTGATGAAGGGCTGGCCCGCGTGTTCTGAAATCGAGCCGATATTGCAGATCGCGCCTTCGATGCCGTCGCGGACCATCCGGCGGATTGCTTCCTGCATCAGGAAGTAGGGGCCGCGCACATTGACGGCAAAGAGCACATCGAAAAGTTCCGGTGAAGTGTCAAGGATGGTACCTCGGTCTGTGCGTGCGCCGGCATTCACCAGAACGTGAATCTGACCATATACGCGCTCCGCCTCCGCCATGACGCGGCGGCAATCCTCGACCTTGCCGAGATCGGCGCTCACGAAATAGACGGGCACGCCGGTATCGTTCGTGATCGCGTCGGCCGCAGCACGGCCCTTTGCCTCGTTGCGCCCAAGTGTCACGAGGCCCGCAGCACCCGACTGCGCCAGTCGGTGCGCGATCGCCGCCCCTAGGCCCTGCGTCGAGCCCGTGACGACGCAGATCTTTCCGTCCATCCGATTCATGGGTCAGCTCTCCACCACATAGCCCGCCGCGGCCATCACGCGCAGAAGTTCCTTATGCCCGATCTTCGCCATTTCGAGTGGCGGGCTCTTCACGGGATCCTGTTCAGCCTCGACCACGAACCAGCCTTCATAGCCATGGGAGGCCAGACGTTTCACGATCGCCTCGAAATCGAGCGACCCGTCGCCAGGTACCGTGAACGCGCCTTTGACGACGGCATCCAGAAAACTCTCCCGGGTGCGATCGAGCCCGTCGACAACATCTCGGCGAATGTCCTTGGTGTGGACGTGGGAGATGCGGGAGTGATGCTTGTCGATCACCCGCAGCACGTCGCCGCCGGCGAAGGCCATATGGCCGGCGTCGTAAAGCAGCGGCAGGGCCTCTCCCGAATGCTCCATCAGGAGGCCCAATTCTTCCTCGGTCTCGATGGGCGCGGCCATGTGGTGATGGTAGGCGATGGGCATGCCCTCCGCCGCGCACCATTCGGCGAAGGCCGTCATCTTGCGGCCGTAGGACTTGATTTCGTCCTCCGAGAGCCGGCGTTTGGTCGAGAGCGGGGCCGAGCGGTTCCCTTGGATTGTCCCGGCTGTTTCTCCGTAGACGATGCAGGGGGCACCGACCGCCTTGAATAGTTGCATTTGCGGTGCGATGCGGTCCTTCTCCGCTTCGAGGTCGCTATCGAGCAGCAGGCCGGAGAACCAGCCCCCGCACACGCTCATGCCGAACTGCTCGAGGATCGGGCCCAGCACACCTGCCTCCATTGGGAAGCGGCGACCGGTCTCCATGCCGGTGAAGCCGGCCTCCCGCGCCTGACGCAGGCACTCCTCAAGTGAAACGTCGTCGCTCAGTTGCGGAAGATCGTCGTTCCACCAAGCGATTGGCGCAATGCCAAGTTGGGCCTTCATATTCATCTCCACTTGTCGCCGAGGGCTGACCGCGCCGGGGGCAAAACATGCCGGAACAAGCCCCGGAATCAAACGCCCACGCGCTGCCGCTTCCGGCCCTCTTTCTGGGCGGCATATGCGTTGCGGACCTCTGCGCGGTCGCTGATTGCCGGCACGCCGACGTCCCACCACGCATCGCCCGGTGTCCAGGTGAAGGCATCGGAGACGATGGTGATGACAGTCGTGCGATCGGTAGACTTCGCCCACTCCATGGCCTGCCCGAGTTCTGTCAGGCTCTCTACATGACGCGTCAGTGCCCCCATTGACTCCGCGTGCTTGGCGAAATCGACCGCAAAGGGTTCCTTCACCCGGCAGTCCTTGATGAGATTATTGAAAGAAGCGCCGCCCTTCGCATTCTGCAGCCGGTTGATCACCGCGTAGCCGCCATTATCGCAGACGACGACGATCATCTTGTGACCTGAAAGAACGGACGAATAGATATCCGAGTTCATCATCATGTAGGTGCCGTCACCGACCATCACGATCGGCGTGCGAGTCGGATCTGCCATGGCCGCGCCCCAGCCGGCGGCGATCTCGTAGCCCATGCAGGAGAAGCCGAATTCACAGTCGAACGTATTCGGTTCCTTTACCCGCCAATTCTTCATCACCTCGCCGGGCAGGCCGCCGGCAGCCGTGATCAGAAGGTCGCGGTCGCCCGCCTTGGCATTGACCACGCCGACCACCTGGGCGTAGGTCGGCACTGGATCGTTGGTCGGCTTCTGGAAGCCGTCGAGCAATGCGTTCCATTGGGCGAACTCGGCCGCGCCGCTGTCGGTCCAGTTCTTGTCGGCGCGCCAGTCGCCGAGTGCAGCGTCCAATTCCTGTACGGTTTCGAACGCGTCGCCGACCACCGCGAGCGCGCAGTGCTTGGTCGCGTCCCAGCGGGCTGCATTGATCGACACGAACTTGGCGTCCGGCGCGAACGCACTCCACGAGCCGGTGGTGAAGTCCATCAGCCGCGTGCCGACGGCAAGTACCACGTCGGCCCGACCTGCCAGCGCATTCGCAGATGTCGAGCCGACAATTCCGATCGGGCCGACATGCGCCGGGTGATCGTGCGTTACCGCGCCTTTGCCGGCAATCGTTTCCGCCAGCGGAATGCCACGCTTTTCGGCGAAATCCGCCAGCGCCGTCTCGGCGCCGGAATAGCGCACGCCGCCGCCCGAGATGATGAGAGGCCGCGTAGCAGATCTGAGGATTCGCACCGCCTCGGCGAGCCGGTCCCGATCTGGCCGAGGCCTGGGAACCGCATGCACTTTCGGCTCGAAGAAGGCTTCCGGATAGTCCCACGCCATCTCCTGCACATCCTGCGGCAACGCGATGAAAGCCGGTCCGCAATCGGCGGGGTCGAGCAGAATGCCGACTGCTTGCGGCAGCGAGGAGATGATCTGCTCGGGATGGACGATGCGATCCCAATAGCGCGTGACCGCTTTAAAAGCGTCGTTGACGTTGATGGTGGGATTGCCGAAGTGCTCCACCTGCTGCATGACAGGATCGGGTCGGCGATTGACGAAGGTGTCGCCCGACAGAAGCAGCACGGGCAGCCGGTTCGAATGGGCCACGCCTGCAGCCGTTACCATGTTCAGCGCGCCGGGGCCGATGGAAGTCGCCGCGACCATCATCTGGCGACGGCGCTTCGCCTTCGCGAAACCGATGGCAGCGAGCGCCATTGACTGCTCGTTCTGACCACGCCAGGTCGGCAGTTGGTCCTTGGCAGCCTCCAGCGCTTCGGCCAGGCAGGTGACGTTGCCATGCCCGAAGATCGCAAAAACGCCAAGAAAGAGCGGCACCTTATCACCGTCGACAATCGTGAACTGATTGCACAGGTAGCGCACGAGCGCCTGGGCCATGGTCAGACGGATGGTTCCCGTCATCTTGCTCCTCCCTTGCGTTGTGACGTTCGCAAACCTTACGAAGGCCGTATTGCAAAATCAAGAAATATGCAACGTCTATTGCAGGATGAATTTAAGGTGCCCAGTGCGACCGGTCCGTCCCAAGCTTTCTCCCTCGCGTCGAGGCTTGCGCGACGTCGAGAAATGATCATTGACAAACTTAATTTGATGCAACAATCATTGCATTGCATTGAATTCATCTGGGAGGAACATATGCTCCGCATTGCCGTTCTCGGCTGCGGGCGGATTGGCCGCATGCACGCGGCCAACATCGCCGCTCATCCGCGCGCTCAACTGATCGCCGTTTATGATGTGAACCAGTCGGCTGCGGACACCGTTGCCGCACAGCACGAGGTTCGCGCATTTGGATCGGCTGAGGAAGTTTTTGCCTCTCGTGATGTCGATGCGGTTCTTGTTGCGACGGTGACGGACACCCACGCCGACTACATCGAAAGGGCCGTGGCCGCGGGCAAGCCTGTCCTCTGCGAAAAGCCGATCGATCTTAGCCTCGAGCGGGTCAACCGCTGTGCCGATGCGGTTCGTTCCAAAGGCGTGCCGATTCAGATCGGCTTCAATCGGCGCTTCGATCCCGGTCACCGTGCGGCCTGGAAAGCCGCGCGATCTGGCGAAATCGGCGAGTTGCACCAGGTCATCATCACCTCGCGAGATCCCGGCATGCCGCCGCGCTCCTATTACCAGGCGGCTGGCGGGCTGTTCCGCGACATGACGATCCACGATTTCGATCTCGCGCGCTTCATGCTGGCGGAAGAGCCTGAGGAGGTGTTCGCCGTCGGCGGCCGGCTGATTGATCCGAGCATGATGGAAGAGCTGAACGACTACGATAGCGCGATGATCGTCATGCGGACGAGCAGCGGCAAGCAGTGCCACATCAACAATTCTCGCACCTCGACGTACGGCTACGACCAGCGCGTCGAATTGCTGGGTAGCGCCGGCATGGTGATCAGCGAGAATCGCAGGGCGGACGAATTGCGCCGGTATTCGGCCGCGCGAAGCGAAGCCGCCGCACCCTATCTCGACTTCTTCATCGAGCGTTATCGCGAAGCCTTTGACGCAGAGATCGATGCCTTCGTCACAAGCGTCGAGCAAAGCGAGGCGCCGCAGGTGGGCTTCGAGGACGGGCGCCGCGCCCTGATCTTGGCCGAAGCTGCGATGAAATCGGCGGTTGAGGGCCGCTCCGTGAACGTCGGCGAGATCAAATAGGGTCGAGTGCGGAGAGCGCGCGGCGCTTTCGTCAGCGCAGAACGTCCTCGATTTTTTCGCCGGGAGGATTGACCCGGCGCTCGTGGTCAGCGGAGCTCAACTCAATGGCGAGTAACAAGCCTCAACTCAAGATCGGCCTGATCGGCACCGGCTTCATGGGCAAGACCCATGTGTTCGGCTTCGCCGCGGCACAGCGCGTCTTCGATCTTCCTTTCGAGTTGGTTCTCCATGCGGTCGCCGACCGTACCGACGAGCTTGCAGCGCAGGCGGCGCGCACGCTCGGTTTCGCCCGGTCGAGCGGCGACTGGAGAAGCTTGGTCGAGGACACTGACATCGATGTCATCGACATCACGGCGCCCAACGCGCTTCACAAGGAAATGGCGCTGGCCGCTATCGCTGCCGGAAAGCACGTTTACTGCGAGAAGCCGCTGGCGCCGCGCGCATCGGACGCCCGGGAGATGGCCGACGCGGCCGAAGCCGCTGGCGTCACAACGCAGGTCGGCTTCAACTATCTCTGCAATCCGATGCTCGCCCTCGCGCGTGATCTGATCCGCAGTGGCGAAATCGGTGAAATCCGCAGTTATCGCGGCATTCATGCCGAAGATTACATGGCGGACGCGCAGAGTCCGTTCACATTTCGCCACGACCCGGTCGGTGGTGGAGCGTTGTCAGATCTGGGCAGTCACGCGCTTGCCACCGCTGAGTTTCTGCTCGGTCCGTTAGAACGCGTCTTGGGCGATCGCGTCACCGCGATCGCAACCCGCCCGGACGGCACGGGCGCTCACCGGGCGATAGAGGTCGATGATATCGGCCGCGCTTTCGTGCGCTTTGCCAACGGCGCTTCGGGCAGCATCGAAGCCAGCTGGATCGCGACTGGGCGCAAGATGCAGCACGATTTCGAGGTCTATGGCACCAAGGGAGCGCTCTTGTTTAGCCAAGAGCGCCTCAACGAGCTGCATTTCTACAGCACCGCCGATGCCGCCGGCCGGCGCGGCTTCCGCCGTATCGAAGCGGGGCCGGAGCACGACCCCTATGGCCTCTTCTGCGTCGCGCCGGGCCATCAGCTCGGTTTCAACGATCTGAAGGCGATTGAGGTCGCGCGCTTCGTTGACGCGATTAGAACGCGATCCGAGCCGTTCAACTTTCGTGCCGGGCAGCGCATCCAGGCCTTGGTCGAGGCAATCCAGCAGTCGGCCCAAGAAGAGAGGTGGGTGAGCCTGACGCAGGACCACTTCACTCCTCTTCACACCGAGAGATCTGCTTTTTCTGGCACCGGGGTGTGACATGACGGATGCGATGCTCTTGTCGATGGACTATCCAAAAGCCACGCGACGTCTGCGGCTCGGCTTCGTCGGCGGCGGCCGCGGCGGCCAGGTCGGCGCCTGGCATGCGGCCGGCGCCCGACTGTCCAATCGCTGGGACATTGTAGCGGGGGCCTTGTCCTCCGACCCCGCTAACGCACAGGCATCAGGGGTGGACTGGTTCCTGGATCCCAGTCGAACGTATACCGACTACGCCGACATGGCGCGACGGGAAGCCGCTCGTGCGGATGGAATTGACGCCGTAGCGATATGCACGCCAAATCACACACACTACGACATCGCGTCGGCATTCCTTAAGACCGGCATTGACGTCATTTGCGATAAACCCTTGACGACAACGATCGAGGATGCGCAGGCCCTGGTTGCGCTGCAGGGCGAGACCGGGCTGGTGGTCGGCGTAACCTATGCCTTCGCTTTCCACGCCATGGTGCGGCAAGCACGTCATATGGTCCTTTCGGGGCAAGTCGGAACCGTTCGGCAGGTTCACGTCGAATATATGCAGGAGGGGTCTTGCCTCGAGCCGCAGGCGCCCTCCAGGACCGCTGCGTGGCGGCAGGACACGCGCAAGGTCGGCCGGGCCTCGGCGGTCAGTGATATCGGCACCCATGCCTTTCATCTGGCCACTTACGTTACCGGCCAACCCATCACCGAGCTCAAAGCGAGCCTCCATGTCTGCGGACCGCCGCGCTCGCTTGAAGATACCGCGTTCATGAATATCCGGCTCGCAAACGGCGCTCCCGGGACAATCCTGGTGACGCAGGCTGCCCCCGGCAACTACTGCGCGCTACGAATTCGGGTGTTCGGCGACAAAGGTGGAATCGAGTGGGATCAGGAAAGGCCCGAATATTTGAGGGTCAGCTTGCTGAACCAACCTGACCAAGTGATCGTTCGCGGCAAACGGGGTGCGATGCTTCCGTCCGTCGAACGAATGTCGCACCTGCCCAGCGGGCACGGAGAGGCGCTGTCCAACGCCTGGGCCAATCTCTACACGGAGTTTGCCGTCGCGATCGCCGCAAGACGAGGCGGCGACACGCTGCCGGATGGTCTTGTTGAGTTTCCGACGGCGCTTGATGGGGCTCGCGGCGTGAAGTTCGTCCATGCGGCGGTCGATTCCCACGACGCCGGAGGCGCTTGGACTCCCTGCTGGCTTGAGGCGTAATAGTAGGACGGCGGTCAAGCAGGAGAACAGACGTGAGCGTACGTGTCGGAATTGTCGGGGTTGGCGTGATGGGGTCCGATCACGCGCGCATTCTCGCGTCGCAGGTTCCTGGCGCGAGGGTACAGGCAGTCTATGATGCCGATCCGACACGCGCCAAAGCCATCGCGGATGAAACCGGTGCAGGGGCCGTAACTGCCGACCCCGCTGCGCTCATCCAGGATTCGACCGTCGACGCCGTGTTGGTGGCTTCGCCCGATCATACTCACAAGCAGCTGGTGCTAGCCTGCATTGCGGCGCGCAAGCCGGTGCTCTGCGAAAAGCCGTTGGCGCCAACCGTTGCCGAGTGTCTCGAAGTGGTCGCAGCAGAATCTAAACTGGGGCGACGGCTCGTTCAGATCGGTTACATGCGGCGGTTTGATCCGGCCTATGTCGAGATGAAGTCCAGCATGCTCAGCGGCCGTCTCGGCGCTCCCTTGATGTTTCACTGCCTCCATCGCAATGTCTCAGCTCCCACCTGGTTCGACTCAAAGATGGCGGTCGGCAATTCGGCCGTCCATGAATTCGATATCGCCCGCTGGATCCTCGGCGCGGAACTGACCGGCATTCAAGTGTTTCGGCCGCAAGCGGCAAAACTGGACGCTGCTGGTGCGCCGGTGTTTCTCGTCCTCGAGACCTCGAAGGGCCAGCTGGTGAGCGCTGAGATCTTTATTGGCGCCACGTACGGATATGACGTGCGTGGCGAACTTGTCTGCGAAAAGGGAACCGTCTCCCTGCGTGCGCCCGTCTACACGGAAACCAATGCCGACTTGACGAACGGGATCGGCTATCCCGCCGACTGGCGCCCGCGCTTTGCCGATGCCTATCGGCTGCAAGCACAGGCCTGGATAAGAGCAATCGAGAGCGAGACGCCGGTTGGGGCCAGCACTTGGGATGGATATGCCGCAGCAGCTGCTGCTGAAGCGGGATTGCAATCGCTTGCCGAAGGCCGCCACACCGCGATCCGATTGGTTGAACCGCCGGCTATCTTTCGATAGTCGTCACCGGCTGGTGACCGTAGGAATCCTTGGATCAGTGTTCTTCTGCAGCCGGGCTGCGAGCGCCACCGTTAGAGCCTGGGCAAGGCACATAGGCGCCGCCAGGGAGCGGGAAAATGTGTATCCATGTTCCGGCACGGCAAACAGCACCTTTGCGTTCTTAGCAAGGGGAGAAAGCGTGCTGTCTGAAATTGCGATGATGGGAACCCCTCTGCCTGCCGCTTCTTCCACGACGTTGACAACCTCGTTCGCGTAGAACCGGAAGGACACAGCAAACAGAACATCCGACTTACGGATCGCTCGGGCCATGTGCGTGGCCAGACCGCCTCCAGGATCGAGGAGGATGCAGCGCTTCCCCAGCATCGTCAGGATGTAACGAAGAAGTTCGACGACAGGAGCCGAACGGAGCTGACCGATCAGATAGATGACATCGGCTTTTTCGAGAAGGCTGATTGCTCTGGCAAGCTCTTCCGCCTTTATCTGCGCAAGCATGTCTTGAAGCGAAGCGATATCGCCAACTACAAGATCGCGCATGAATCCGAACTCGCCACGGTCTGTTCGCGAGCCGAGCTCGCTTTTCAGGGCCTTGATGCGCGCCTCGAAACCGGGAGCTGCGGTGGTAAGCCGCCTTTGAAACAACTCCTGCAGACTCTTGAACCCGTCATACCCCAGCGCTTGAGCGAAGCGTACCAAGCTCGACGCGTGAACACCACAGCGCTTGCCAATGGCATTCACCGAATGCACCGCTACATCGTTTGGGTTCTGCGTCAGGTAGAGCGCAATCTTTTGATAGGCATTGCTCATGTCGGTATAGGAATCATGGATTACCCGGATCAACTCCTCGTACCCCGCCGGCGCCTTCGTTCTTTGCATCGGTGCTCTCGCAATCTTCATTGCACGATGCCGCCAATGGACGGCTCTCTTCATTAAAAAATTGAAAGACAGGCTCGCATGCCGCCAGGCAAGAAGGACTCGCGACGCCGTCTCCCACTACTCCTGGTTTCCGCCGGTTCCGGCCAAGTTTCCCTAGGGAAGTGAAGATCCCGCAATGGCCCGATCCGCGTGTGAAATTGGTGTTGCAGGATTACGTTATATGCAATATCAATTGCATGAAAGTGGCGATGTGAGGCAGCCGGGAAGAGCTGACCCCGCACCAGGGAGGGAATGCGTGGCGTTGCTTGATGTGCGAAGGTGGCGACCGGCCGGAAAATGCAACTCGGCTTTGAGCTGACGGGCACGAAAGGCTCCCTCGCATACGCAAGAACGCCTCAATGAACTGCTTCATTATCGCATCAGCGGCGACCCACGCCATAACGGCTACACCCGTATTGAGGCGGGGCCTCAGCATCATCCCTACGGACTGTTCTGCGTCGCGCCAGGACACCAGCTGGGCTTTGATGATCTCAAGACGATCGAAGTTGCTGAATTCCTGGAAGCTATCGGCGGTGGTGAAAGGGCGCGGCCCGACTTTCGCGAAGCTTGGGAAATTCAGAAGATTATCGATACTGCGGTTCGATCATCGAAATTGCCAGACTTGGCAAGCAACCAAGTAGTAGGCAACAGATTTTGTAATTTATGATAAAATAGCTGAGCAAAAGCGGCCAGAAGAGCTGCATGACAGGGAGGTACCAGAGTGGCTCTGCTTGAAGTTCGTAACGTATCGAAGAGTTTCGGCGCTATCCACGCGGTAAACGACATTAGCTGGTCGATCGAGCCCGGCGAGGTCGTGGGGTTGATGGGCGACAATGGTGCCGGCAAGTCCACCCTGGTCAAGCTGATTGCTGGGAATTTTCCGCCAACGGACGGGGAAGTTCTCGTAGATGGCGAGGTCTGCCATTTCCATAAGCCCATCCAGGCGCGCGCGAAGGGTATCGAAGTCGTCTACCAGGATCTCGCGCTTGCCGATAATCTCACCGCCGCGCAGAACGTGTTCCTGGGCCGCGAGCTAAACAAGGGGTTCTGGCCCTTTCGGGTGCTCAACAAGCAGGCGATGATCGACCGATCGGCTAAATTGTTCGACGAACTGAAATCCGAAACGCGACCACGCGATCTGGTCAAGAAAATGTCGGGCGGCCAGCGCCAGGCGGTGGCCATCGCCCGCACCCGGCTTTCCAACTCCAAGCTCGTCCTGATGGACGAACCGACCGCCGCCATTTCGGTGCGCCAGGTAGCCGAGGTGCTTGAACTCATCCGCCGTTTGAAGCACCAGGGAGTGGCGGTCATCCTCATCAGTCATCGTATGCCCGACGTGTTCGCGGTGAGCGACCGCATCATCGTCATGCGGCGCGGTACCAAGGTTGCCGACAAGGCAACTACGTCGACATCGCCGGAGGAAATCACCGGCCTGATTACGGGAGCGATCCGTGCAGCATGATCTCGTCAAGGCGCCCGAAATCGTTCATGCCGCAATTTCAGATGTTGTGGAGAACAAAGAACAGACTTTTGGTGCGCGCGTCATCGCGAGCCAACCATTCTGGGTGACGATCGCGCTTTTCGTGCTGGTCGCGGTCATGGCCATCAATGAACCGAGCTTCGGCACCACCGAAAACGCCGCCAATGTCACGCGCAACTTCGCGCCGATCGGAATCATGGCGATGGGGATGACCGTGGTCATCATCACCGGCGGCATTGACCTTTCCGTAGGGTCCGTGATGGGCCTGGTGGCGATTGTCGCCGGCCTGTTCCTTACTTGGCATTACTCCTGGTATGTTGCCTTCACGATGGGGATGATTGCCGGGCTTGCTTGCGGCATGGTCAACGGCTTTTTCGTGGCCTATATCGGTATGCCTTCCTTCGTCGTCACGCTTGGCATGTTGTCAATCGCGCGGTCGCTTGCGGTGGTGTTTTCGGCCAACCAGATGCTCTATCAGTTCGGGCCCGACGCACCGATCGTCAAGGCCATCGGTCAGGCGAAATGGCCTTCGCACGCGCCGGCCGGTTGGGCACCGCACTGGATTCCCGAATTGTCCTCGCATTTCTGGGTCATGGTCGGGCTGGCCCTCATCGTTGGCTATGTGTTCAATTCCAAAGCCTGGGGCCGCCATCTCTTTGCGATCGGCGGCAACGAGCAGGCTGCGCGGCTCACCGGCGTTCCAGTCGATTGGATCAAATTTCAAGCCTATGTGTTTTCCTCATTCACCGCTTCGTTAGCCTCTCTGCTGCTGCTCGGCTACAACGGCTCGGCCATCAATGCCATGGGGCAGGGCTATGAGCTGCGCGTCATAGCGGCGACCGTGATCGGCGGGGCCAGCCTGATGGGTGGGTCGGGCACCGCCTTCGGGGCTTTCATCGGTTCGGCCTTTCTCGAGGTCATCCGCAATGCCTTGTTGATGGCTGGCATCGATTCCAATTGGCAGGGCGCATTTGTCGGCGCTTTCATCATTCTCGCGGTGCTTCTCGGCATGCAAACCGGGGGCAAGTCGATCATTGCGGCCGTTTTGGAGCGGTTGTTGCCGAAAAAGCACCGTTAGAAACCGAATTCACTGCGGGCAATCAGTGAAGGTCAACGAGGAGGAAACGAGATGAAAAGATTTCTCTTAGGCACGGCTATCGCTTTCGGCGCTATGTCCGTGGCGATGTCCGGCGCCCAGGCGAAAGACGTCTTCGCTTTGGTGCCGAAGAACATGAACAATCCATTCTTCGATCAGGCTCGCGACGGCTGCAAGAAAGCCGAAGCGGAATCAAAGGGTGCCTTTGAATGCATGTATATCGGCCCCGGCGAACACGGCGGCGGCGAGGAGCAAGTGCAAATCTTGCAGGATCTCGTCGCCAAGAAGGTGAACGGCATTGCCGTATCGCCATCCAATGCCGCGGCCGTAGCAGTGGCGTTGCAAGCTGCCAAGGCTGCGGGCATTCCCGTTCTTACCTGGGACTCCGACCTCCTGCCTGACAGCAAGGGCCTGCGCGCAGCCTATATTGGCACTCATAACTACGAGATCGGCGTGAACCTCGCCAAACTCGCCATGCAGATCAAGCCGAAGGGCGGCACGGTGTGCATCCAGTCGGGCGGCGCCGCTGCGGCTAACCACAATGAACGGATGCAGGGAATTCGCGACACATTGTCGGGCAAGAAATCGGCCGCTTCTCCTGGCGACCGCTTGACGGGCCAGAACGGCTGGACCGAGATTCAGGGTTGTCCGCTTTATACGAATGACGACTTCCCGGTATCTGTACAGCAGTTCACCGACACTATGGCGAAGAACCCGAAACTCGATGCCTTCATCCCGACCGGCGGTTTCCCGCAGTTCATTCCCGACGCAAACCGTGCCGCGGTGATGCCGTATAAGGACAAGATCGCCTCTAAGGCACTTGCCCTTGTGGTGGCAGACACCCTGCCGGTGCAGATCGATCAGATGAAGGAAGGCCTGTCCCTCGGCCAGGTCGGCCAGCGCCCGTTCGAAATGGGCTACAAGACGATGTTGGCGCTGGAAGCGATGAAATCGGGCAAGCCCGCGCCCGCTGATCCTACTTACACCGGTCTTGATGTTTGCACGCCCGAGACCGTCACCACCTGTATCGGCAAGTAACTCTGTTCAATTGCGATGACGGGACGGGAGGTAACTCCCGTCCCGTTGTCTTAAAAGGGCGCTGGGCGCATCTGCCTTCTACTTTTGATGGCAATCTCCGCCCCTGACCAACGAGCGATTGCTCGATCCCCACGGCCCCCGGAAGTGGCGGCTGCCGTAGTTACGGAGCGTAATGAAAGCTTCAGACGCCTATTCCGTTGATTTCGCAGAATTGCCGCATGCGATGAGCGGCGCGGTCCGGATCGACGAGGAGACGGGCAGTGTCGGCTAACCGGAAAATGTCGGCGTAATGGAGGATGCCACGGGTCGACTCTAGGCCGCTCACCATTCGGAAGTGGTCCTGGAAGCCATTGAGCCAGGCAAGGAACACCACACCCGCCTTGTAGTATTGCGTCGGCGCTTCGAAGATTCGCCGCGACAACGGCACTGTCGAATCGAGGATGGCGTGGTAGCCGGCGTGATCAGCAGCCGCGAGGCGATCAAGGGCCGCGGCTGCTGCTGGGGCGATCGGGTCAAAGATGCCGAGCAGACCGTGCGAAAAGTTGCGGCCATCGCCCTCGATGAGGTCGGCGTAGTTGAAATCGTCACCGGTGTACATGTTGACTCCGGCCGGCAGTCGGGCGCGCATGCGCTCCTCGTGGCGGCGCTCCAGCAGCGAGATCTTGATGCCGTCGATCCGGTCGGCGTGGGCGGCGATGAGGTCAAGGCAAGTGGTCATGGCCGTCTCGATCTCACGCGAGCCCCAATAACCGGCGAGAGCCGGGTCGAACATGGCGCCGAGCCAGTGCAGGATGACCTTGTTGCGACAACCGGAGATCAGGCGGCCGTAGACGGCGAGGTAGTCATCGGCAGAACGCGCAATGCGGCAGAGCGCTCGACTTGCCATCAGGATGACCCGCCCACCATGGGCCTCGACGTGGCCGATCTGCTCCTCATAAGCTCTGACCACCTCATCGAGGCTGCGCACTTCACTCGTGACGATCTGATCCGTGCCGGCACCGCAGGCAAGATCGGCACCCGGGACGGTGTTTGCCTCGGCGAGTGAGCGGCGGATTAATTCCTTCGCTTTCGACCAGTCGAGGCCCATTCCGCGTTGCGAGGTGTCCATGGCTTCGGCGATCTTGAAGCCGAGACGCCACAGGTGATGGCGAAAAGCGAGAGTTGTCTCCCAGTCGATGGCGCAGTCGGACCACGGATCATGTGAAGCAAGTGGATCCGCGACCACGTGGGCCGCCGCATAGACGATGCGCGGGAAGCTGCCGACGTGGCTCATCCCGTAGGGCGAAGCCGGGCCGAGCTGGTAGCTTTCAATTGCACGATCGTTGCGCGGCAAAAATAGCGACGCCACCATATTTCCTCCTCCCGCCGGGCGGTCACAATTTGGAACGTTCCAAATATATATCAAGGATAAAGAAGACGATCAATGAATTTTGTTCATACAATAATGGATATTGCAAAAGGGCTACACTCCTGATATGGAACGTTCCAATTCATAAGGAAGTGCAGGGATGGCGGGCGCGAAGAGTGCAGCGCGTACGGTTACGATCATCGACATCGCCCGGGAGGCCGGGGTGTCGAAATCGACCGTGTCGCTCGTCCTCAAGATGAGTCCGCTCGTCAAGGACGAGACCCGTCAGCGCGTGACCAAGGCGATGGACGCGCTCGGCTATGTTTACAACCGTGGCGCGGCCAGTCTGCGACGGTCGCGATCTGACATCGTCGGCATGGTGATCAACGATCTCGCCAATCCCTTCTTTGCCGAACTCGCCATCGGCATTGAGCGGGCCCTGCAGAATTCGGGGTTCATTCCCTTCGTCGCCAACACGGCCGAAAGCGTGGTGCGCCAGGCCGAGGTTGTGCGTTCGATGCGCGAGCACGGGGCGGCCGGCCTCATCCTTTGCCCGGCGCTCGACACCGATGCCGCGGAGATCGAGCGGCTCGGTTCCGGTCTGCCTATCGTCCTCGCGATCCGGCGGATCATGGGCGCCCGCGCCTCGCTCGTCGTTTCCGACAATGTAGCCGGGGCCGCGCGCGCAACCGAACACCTGGTCAACCTCGGTCATCGCGACATCGCCTTCCTTGGCGGCATTGGTCATATGGTCGTCTTTCAGGACCGCGTCGCTGGTTTCACGCGCGCCATGAATCAGGCCGGCCTCGCCGTCCAGTCATCCCTGATCGGCGAAAGCATGCCGACCAAGGACGGGGGCTTCGATGCCATGAGCCGATTGCTCTCCGTCGACGGGCGGCCGACTGCGGTGGTTTGCTTCAATGACGTCGTGGCCATCGGCGCGATGCTCGCCATCGCTCGGCACGGGCTTGTCGCCGGGCGCGACATCGCGGTCGTTGGCTTCGATGACACGACCGAGGCGCGTCACGTCTCGCCGGCCCTGACCTCTGTCTCTGTCGATACCGGAGGTCTTGGCGAGCGGGCCGCGCAGATTCTGCTCCGGCAGATCAATGAGGGCGAGCGGCGCCTTGACATGTACACCGGCGAAGCCATGCTCGTCGTGCGCGAGAGCTGCGGGGCAAGACTCGGACGGAGGATCGCATCGTGAACAATGTACGTTGGGGATTGATTGGTGCGAGTACCATCGCACGGGAATGGATGATCGACGCAATTCGCGCGGCCGGAGGCGAAGTGGTGGCCGTCATGAGCGGCGACCCGGAGCGCGCAAACCGTTTTGCCGCTGAGAACCGCATCGCGACAGCGGTGACGAGCCTCGATGCGCTCCTCGGGAGCGGTATCGACGCCGTCTATATCTCGACCACCAACGAGCTCCATTGCGCGCAGACGCTCGCCGCGGCTGCGGCGGGCAAGCATGTCCTTTGCGAGAAGCCGCTCGCGCTGAATCTCGCCGACGCACGACGCATGGTTGGGGCCTGCAAAGCGGCCGGCGTCGTGATGGGCACGAACCACCACTTGCGCAACGCTGCGACCCACCGAGCGCTGCGTGCCGCGATCAAGCAGGGCCGGATCGGCCGCCCCCTGTTCGCGCGCGTATTTCACGCCGTCTACCTGCCGCCGCATCTACAGGGCTGGCGTATCACGACGCCCGGCGCCGGGGCCGGTGTCATCATGGATATCACCGTGCATGATGCTGACACGCTGCGCTTCGTTCTCGACGATGAGCCGACCGAAGTGACCGCTCTCTCTCAGTCCAGCGGCATGGCGGTCGGCGGCATAGAGGATGGCGTGATGGGCGTCGTCCGTTTGCGCTCGGGCCTGACCGCCCAGTTCCACGACGCCTTCACCGCGAAATTTGCAACGACCGGCTTCGAGGTCCACGGCCGTGACGGGTCACTGATCGCCACCAACTGCATGACCCAGCGCCCAGTCGGCGAGGTCCTGCTGCGCACCGCTGCCGGCGAGGAGCGCCTGCCGCTCGAGCATGAGAATCTCTATGCCCGAGCCGTCAGGGCCTTTCACGCCGCGATCCGCGGCGAGGGCATGCCCGCCGCCACCGGCGAGGACGGAGTACGCTCGATGGCCGTCGCGCTTGCCGCTCTCGAATCGGCTGCGACCGGACGCGTCGTGACCCCGGCCATTGATTAGAACGGAGCTTCGCCCACCATGGCTTTCCCCCGCGTTCTCGCCGCCGACCAAGCTGCAGCACTTATTCCCGACGGCGCGACCGTGACCGTATCCTCCTCTTCGGCTCTCGGCTGTCCGGACGCTATGCTTGCGGCAATCGGCCGCCGCTTCGAGGAAACGGGCCATCCGCGCCGGCTGACGACGCTCCATCCGATCGCGGCCGGCGACATGTACGGGGTCAAGGGCATCGACCACATCGCAAAGGAGGGACTCCTCGCCAAGGTGCTCGCCGGCTCCTATCCTTCCGGGCCGTCTTCAGCCGAGCCTCCCGCCATCTGGCGGATGATCACCGACAATGTCATTCCGGCTTATAATATCCCCTCAGGCATCCTCTTCGACATGCACCGAGAGGCGGCGGCCAAGCGACCCGGTGTCATCACCAAGGTCGGCATGGATACGTTTGTCGACCCCAACCATGAGGGGTGCGCGATGAACGCAAATGCACGTGTGGCCCCGATCGTTAGCCGCGTGAACTTTGCCGGTGACGACTGGCTGTTCTTTCCGACAATCGTTCCGAACGTCGCCATCATCCGCGCCACCACGGCCGACGAACGCGGCAACCTCTCCTATGAGCATGAGGGGGGAATTCTCGGCCCGCTCGATCAGGCGCTGAGCGTGCGCAACAACGGCGGCCTGGTGATCGCACAGGTCAAGCGCCTCGCCGCCGCCGGCTCCTTGCGGCCCCATGACGTCGTTGTCCCGGGAGTCCTCGTCGATGTGATCGTCGTCGCACCCGATCAGAAGCAAACGACCCACACGCCCTACGATCCCGCGATATCAGGCGAAATCTTCCGCCCGTTGTCGACGTTCGAGGCGCCGGCGTTTGGCGTCGGCAAGACGATAGCGCGTCGCGTTGCTCAAGAACTGCGGGATGGCGATGCCGTCAATATCGGCTTCGGCATCTCCGCCAATGTGCCACGCATCCTGATTGAAGAGGGCCACCACGGTGCTGTGACCTGGATGATCGAACAGGGCGCTATCGGCGGCATTCCTCTGTTGGATTTCCAGTTTGGCTGCGCCTCAAACGCAGAAGCGATCGTGCCATCACCTGCGCAATTCAGCTATTTTCAGGGCGGCGGCTTCGATATGTCGTTGTTGTCCTTCTTGCAGATCGATCGCCACGGCTGCGTAAATGTCTCCAAGCTTGGAATACGACCTCATGTGACGGCCGGAGCCGGCGGTTTTGTCGATATCACTGCGCGGGCGAAGAGGATCGCCTTCTCGGGCCTTTTCACTGCCGGTGCCACGCTCGAAATCCAGGACGGCAGGCTTCACATCAGGCGCGAAGGTAAGGTAAAGAAACTTGTCGAAGCCGTCGAGCAGATCTCTTTCTCGGGGTCCCGTGCTGTTCAGCAGGGGCAGGAGATTGTGTATGTCACCGAGCGTTGCATGATGCGGCTGGAACCAGCGGGGCTGACCGTCCTGGAGATCGCACCCGGCGTCAATCTCGAGCGTGACGTGCTGGCGCAGTCCGAATTTCCGTTGCTGGTGTCTCCGCAGCTGAAAACGATGGACGCGAACTTGTTCCATCCCGAACCGATCAGGCTGCAGCTGCGTCCGGCAATGGAGGCGGCGCAGTGAGTCCGTTCGTCCAACTCGCATTCGATGGCCCGCTGGCGCGATTGACGCTGAAGCGCGGCGACAAGCTCAATGCGCTCGATCAGGCCATGATCCACGCGCTTGCTGATGCGGCTCGTACGATCGACGAGACGGATGAAGCGCGCGTCACGATTCTGAGTGGCGAAGGCACGGCATTCTGCGCCGGCGGCGACATCGGCGCCTGGGGTGCACTGCCGCCGTTGGACATGTGGCGAAGCTGGACACGTGCCGGTCATCGCGCGTTTGAAGCGCTCGCGCGGCTACGTACGCCCTTGGTCGTTGCGCTAACGGGTCACGCCTTCGGTGGCGGCCTGGAACTGGCGGCTGCCGGCGATTTTCGCATTGCCGAGCGCGGCGTCAAATTGGGCTTGCCCGAGACGGGCCTCGGCATGGCGCCTGGCTGGTCGGGGTCGCAGCGGCTGGTCCGTCGTTTCGGCGCATCGGTCGTTCGCCGCATGGCGCTGGCCGGACAGCTGTTCGAGGGCGAGGCCGCGCTTGCGCTAGGCCTTATCGATGAGATCACAGAACCCGGTCAGGGATTGGTGCGTGCAGAGGCCATGGCTGCCGATATCGCCAAGCGCGGTCCCATCGCCGTCCAGATCGTCAAGGCGATGATCAACTTTGCCGAAGGCGAGGACATGGATGCACCGATCGAGGGGCTCGCGGGCGGGCTGACGGCGACGACACAAGACCTGGCCGAAGGTGTCGCGGCGTTTCGTGCCAAGCGCGCGCCGACGTTCCGCAACATCTGAAAGGACCTTGAGCCGTGAGCGCATTCGCTTCAGTATTGCTCAAAGACCGGACCGCGGAGCTTGCGCTCGGACAGGGCGCTGTCGCCGACGACACCGAGGAAAAAACGTTCCATGTTCACGAAGGCCCGTGCATGAGCTGGTGGCTCCCACGGACCTGACCTGAACCAAAAGATCGGAAGCCAAGTCAAGGCTTCTAGAAACGGCGCCGGACCGAATCCGGTGGGAGAAGATGCCCTGGAAGGTAGAACATGAAACTTCGTAGTCTGTTATTGACTAGCGCGATGGCCGCTTCGGTTCTCGGCTTTGCCACGACCGCAAACGCAGCCGACAGCAAAGAAGTGCAGATGCTGCACTGGTGGACCTCAGGCGGCGAGGCCGCCGCGCTAAATGTCCTGAAGCAAGACCTCACCAAGGAAGGATATGTTTGGAAGGACGTGCCCGTTGCCGGTGGCGGCGGCGCGGGCGCCATGACAACACTGAAGGCGATGGTCGCAGCCGGCAATCCGCCAACCGCGTCCCAGATTCTCGGCTATTTCGCGCTCGACTATGCGGAAGCCGGCAAGCTCGGCGACATCACGGCGCTCGCGACCAAGGAAGGCTGGGACAAGCTCGTCCCAACCGCGCTGCAGAAGTTCACGACCACCAACGGCAAGTGGGATGCCGTTCCGGTCAATATCCACTCCGTCAACTGGATATGGCTCAACAAGGCCGCGATGGAGAAGATCGGCGGCACGCAACCCAAGACCTTCGACGATTTCGTAGCTCTGCTCGACAAGGCGAAGGCGGCGGGCCTCATTCCGCTCGCGCTCGGCGGTCAGCCCTGGCAGGAAGCCACCATGTTCGACTCGGTTATCGCTTCCACCGGCGGCATCGAGTTCTACAAGAAGGCTATCATCAATCTCGATGAATCTGCGCTGAAGTCGGACACCATGAAGAAGGCATTCGACAACCTCGCCAAACTTCGTACTTACACCGACCCGAACTATGCCGGCCGCGACTGGAACCTGGCCACCGCCATGGTGATCAAGGGCGACGCGCTCGTGCAGGTGATGGGCGACTGGGCCAAGGGCGAATTCCGGGCGGCCAACAAGGAAGCCGGCAAGGACTTCATCTGTTACCGCTTCCCGGGCACCGACGGCGCGGTGATCTACAACTCAGACATGTTCGCCATCTTCAATGTGCCCGCCGATCGCAAGGCGGCACAAAACGCCATGGCCGAAGCGACCATGAGCAAGAGCTTCCAATCCGCCTTCAACGTCATCAAGGGCTCGGTGCCGGCCCGCATGGACGTACCTGATACCGACTTCGACATGTGCGGCAAGAAGGGCATAGCTGACGTCAAGGCTGCGAACGCGAACGGCAACTTTGTCGGCTCGCTGGCGCAGAATTACGCTCAGCCCCCGGCGGTTGCTGCAGCATATGACGATGTCGTCACCAAGTTCTTCCATGGTGAGATCAAGACGTCTGATGCCGCTGTGACCGAACTCGTCAAAGCGTTGAACAACGCCAAATAGTGCGTTCCTGAACATGCCTCTCTCCGTCATCGGAGAGGGGCATGAGTAACCGGCTTGTTGGTTGGTGCGATGCATCCGCTCCGCAATGACCATCGAGGCAACAGTGCATAAGCGAGCGGCGCTGCCGTGAGCTGACGGGAGATATGCATGTCTGTAACGATCGCTCCGGTCGCCGTAACCGATGGCCGGCCGAGCCCCGCGCTGCGCGCACGCATTCAGGGTCTCGTGCCGAAGCTCGTTCTCGCGCCGTCATTCCTGCTCGTCTTGATTTTCGTATATGGCTTCAATCTTTGGACGGTATTTTTGTCCTTTACGAATTCGAGGGCGTTCGCGAGTACCAAGCTGATCGGCCTCGCCAATTACGAAAAGCTTTGGAACTGGACGTTCGAGACCGACCCGCCGTCGAGCTGGTACACCGCGATTGTCAATATCGGCATCTTCGGCGGGCTCTATATCGTCTTCTGTCTCGTGCTCGGCCTGACGCTGGCGATCCTGCTCGATCAGAGGATTCGCGGCGAGGGCATTCTCCGCCCGATCTATCTCTATCCGCTCGCGCTGTCGTTTATCGTCACCGGCACGGCGTGGAAGCTTTTTCTCGATCCGGGCATCGGGCTCGAAAAAGCCGTCCACGATTGGGGCTGGACGAGCTTCAAGTTCGATTGGGTCGTCAATCCCCGCATGATGATCTATTGCGTCGCGATTGCCGGTATCTGGCAGTCGTCCGGCTTCGTGATGGCGATGTTTCTCGCGGGCCTTCGGGGAGTGGACGGCGAGATCCTGAAGGCTGCGCAAATTGATGGCGCCTCCACCTATGCGACCTATCGGCGGATCGTGATCCCGATCATGCGGCCGGTCTTTCTCTCCGCCATCATCGTGCTCGCCCACATGGCGATCAAATCGTACGATCTCGTGTTGTCCGTCACCGGCAAGAACCCGGGCGGGGCCGCCGAGCTGCCTTCGACCTTCATGTATTCCTACACGTTCACGCGCAACCAGATGGGGGTAGGCTCCACCAGCGCGGTCATCATGCTGATGACGATCGCCGCGATCATGATTCCTTACCTCTACTCGGAACTGCGGGAGAAGGGCCAATGACCGCCGCAGATCTTGTCGTTGCTCCGCCGCCTCGACCCCGTTCAGGCCAATCCGTCATCACGCGGGTTGTGATCTACGGGCTGCTGTTCTTTTTCGCGGTCATCTATCTGGTGCCGCTCATCGTGATGGTGATGACGTCGTTGAAGCCGCTCGACGAAGTCACCGGCGGCAATATGTTTGCGCTGCCGAAATCGGCAACGTTCGCCCCCTGGACCAGGGCCTGGGGCGAAGCCGCCATCGGCGTCTCCGATACGGCCGGGATCAGCGGCTATTTCATGAATTCAATCAAGATGGTTGTGCCGGCGGTTCTGATCTCGACGCTGCTCGGCGCATTGAATGGCTATGTCCTCACCAAATGGCGCTTTCCCGGCCACAAGCTCGTATTCGGCATGATGCTGTTCGCCTGCTTCATCCCGTTCCAATCCGTCATCATTCCGATGGCGGTGATCCTTGGACTGCTAGGCCAGATCGGCAATCAGCTCATTGACGCCACCGGTTTTTCATTCGGTTTCGGCAATCCGACCGTCAACCTGGTGATTTGCCATGTGGTTTATGGCCTCGGCTTCACGACGTTGTTCTTCCGGAACTACTACGAGGCGTTTCCGACGGAACTGGTGAAGGCGGCGATGATCGACGGCGCGGGCTTCTTCCAGATCTTCCGGCGCGTCCTGTTGCCGAACTCGATGCCGATCATCATCGTCACCGTGATCTACCAGTTCACGAACATCTGGAACGACTTCCTGTTCGGGTCGACCTTCGCCGCCGGTGACCAGTCGCCGATGACGGTCGCGCTGAACAACCTCGTCAATACCTCGACGGGGGTCGTCGAATACAACGTCAACATGGCTGCGGCCATCATCGCCGCCGCGCCCACTTTGTTCGTCTATGTCGTCGCAGGGCGCTACTTCGTGCGTGGGCTGATGGCAGGCGCGGTGAAAGGATAGAACATGGCGTTCCTTGAGATAAGCGGGCTTCGCAAGCGCTTTGGCTCGCTGGAGGTCCTGAAGGGTATCGACCTGACCCTGGATAAGGGCGGTTTCCTCGTGCTGATCGGCCCCTCGGGTTGCGGCAAGTCGACTCTCCTCAGCACCATTGCAGGTCTGGAAACGATCAGTGCCGGCGAGATTCGTATCGAAGGTCAGCGGATCAATGATCTCCACCCCTCGAAGCGCGACATTGCGATGGTATTTCAATCCTACGCGCTTTATCCCAACATGACGGTCGCCGAGAACATGGCGTTCGGTATGGAAATGCGCGGCGTGGCGAAGCCCGAACGCGAAAAGGCCGTTGCAGAGGTCGCGAAGACGCTCCAATTGGAGCATCTTCTCAAACGCCGTCCGAGCCAGCTTTCAGGGGGGCAGCGCCAGCGCGTCGCGATGGGGCGCGCATTGGTTCGCGAGCCCCGCGTCTTCCTGTTCGACGAGCCGCTTTCCAATCTCGATGCCAAGCTGCGGGTCGATATGCGGGTTGAGATCAAGCGCCTGCACCAGCGAACGGGTGCGACGATCGTCTATGTCACGCACGATCAGATCGAAGCCATGACGCTTGCGACGCGCATCGCCGTCCTGAAGGACGGCGAGCTTCAGCAGGTCGGCACGCCATATGAAGTCTACAACACGCCCGCAAATCTATTTGTCGCCGATTTCATGGGCTCGCCGTCTATGAATCTGCTCGAAGGCAGGGTCTCCCGATCGAACGGCGCGGCCTCGGTCGTCATCGAGCGCGCGGGAACTGTTCCGATCGCGTTTCCTGCTCCCACGAGCGCTAACGTGGAAAAGCTTAGCGAGGGCGCCAGGGTCATCTTCGGCATTCGTCCTGAGGCTGTCAGCGATCCCGAAAGTGTGAACGCGAAATCGAAGAGCGTCACGACGTTCACGAGCGATGTCGAGATTGTCGAGCCAGCCGGATCGGACACATTCGTGGTCACCTCGATTGCCGGCAAGGAGGTTACCGCGCGGATGCGGGCTGATTCCGACATTCGTGTCGGGCAGAGCCAAGTGTTTGCACTGAACCTCGACAAGGCAGTCTTGTTCGACCCGGCCACGACGCATCGAATTTAAGCCATTTGCCGCCGCCAGCCCCTGTTGCTGACCGGGCATGGGGACAGTTAGTCACTGCCACGAACGTCTTGTCGCGAGGTTCCCTTGTCTGAGCCTACCGTATTGAACCATGCCTCAAGCCCCGACGTGATCATCGTCGGATCAGGCATGGGTGGCGCGACGCTCGCCGCCGGGCTCGCGCCGACGGGGGCTCGCATCGTCATTCTCGAGCGCGGCGAACAGCTGAAGGATACTCCCGAAACACGCGACGCACGGGCCATCTTTCAACGTGGATTTTATCGCCCAACCGAGACGTGGACGGACGGAGCGGATCAACAGTTCAATCCCGGCAACTATTATTATGTCGGTGGAAACAGCAAGTTTTACGGTGCGGTCCTGATCCGATACCGCGCGTGCGACTTCCGGCCGATCGCACACGCAGAAGGGACGACCTCAGGCTGGCCGTTCGATTACGACGAGTTGGAGCCCTGGTATACAAAGGCCGAGAGCTTGTATCGCGTCTGCGGTGCGCTCGGTGACGACCCCACGGAACCACGCCATTCCGCACCCTATCCTTTGCCGGCCATCCCTGACGAACCGGCCATCGCGGCAACCCGCGAACGATTGCGGAAGACGGGACTACACCCGGCGTCGCTCCCGCTCGGTGTCGACATCCGTGCCTGGATGAAACGCGCGGCCACGCCCTGGGACGCGTTTCCTGATGCGCGGACCGGAAAGATGGACGCCGAGACTTGCGGTCTTACTGCCGCGCTCGCCCATCCCAACGTCACTCTGCAGACAGGGGTGAAAGTCCAGCGCCTGATCATGGCGCCCGACGGCAAATGTGTTGAAGGCGTTGAATGCGACATTGGTGGCGAGCGGCACGCGCTGAAGGCCAGGCTGATCGTGCTGTCCGCCGGCGCGGTTAATTCGGCTGCGCTGCTGCTGCGGTCCTCGGAGCGCGGCGTTGCCAACAGAAGCGACAAGGTCGGCCGGCATTTCATGAACCACAACTCGTCAGCCGTATTAGCTGTCGACCCGCGAACGATCAATGACTCCATTTATCAGAAGACGTTCGGTATCAATGATTTCTATGTCGACGACGGCGCAGGCGGTCCGCCGCTTGGCAACATCCAACTGCTCGGTCGAGTAACTGGTCAAATCCTCAAAGCCAATCTGCGTCAGATTCCCGAATTCGCATTGAACTGGATCAGTCGACACGCCGTCGACTTCTACGCCATGAGCGAGGATCTGCCCAATCCCAATAGCCGCGTCACACTCGACGGAGCGGGGATCCGACTCGATTGGAAACGCAGCAACTGGGCCTCGCATCTTGCCCTGGTCGCGAAATTGCGCGAGCGGCTTCGTGCTGCGGGCTTCCCGATCGTGCTCGCGCGCGCGTTCGATCGCCGTACGCCGTCGCATCAGTGCGGCACCGCGCGCATCGGCACGGACCCGGCTGAGGCGCCGCTCGACCCCTTCTGCCGGGCTCACGACCACCCTAACCTGTTTGTGGTTGACGCGAGCTTCATGCCCTCGTCTGCGGCGGTCAACCCGGCCTTGACGATCGCGGCGCAGGCCCTGCGCGTCGCCGATCACATCGTCTCGACCAGGTTTGTCGCATCATGAGCCGCCCGGTTGCCATCGTCACCGGCGCTTGCCGGGGTATCGGCCGCGCCACGGCTGAAGCGCTCGCCGGGCGGGGCTTCGATCTTGCCGTGACCGATCTCATGCCGGAGGCGG
>DATBYN010000079.1:0-4637 GCA_036513695.1 Bradyrhizobium sp.
TAAAATGGCGCGCCCGAAGAGATTCGAACTCCTGACCCCTAGATTCGTAGTCTAGTGCTCTATCCAGCTGAGCTACGGGCGCGTTTTTCGCGGGGGCATCGGGCCTAACGGCCCGTTTGCATCCGAGAACGTATTCGGAAGGTCGCGAAAGAGCGCTTTAGCTACCCGCTCCGGCCCTAATTGGCAAGCTCCGGAAAGCGGCGTTTGGCTACTCGTCATTCCGGGGGCGCGCGTCAGCGCGAACCCGGAATCTCGTACATCGGGATTCCGGGTTCATCGCGGAGCCTGTCATCGGGCCGGCCGCAGGCCGGACCCGTTGGCGATGCCCCGGAATGACGGGGTTTGGCATTCTAATTACGCCCGTGCCCGTTCGTTGCGCACGCTCAGCAGTTCCACAGGGCGGTCGGGGATGGCGACCCGGAAGGTGGCGCCGATGGTGCCTTCGACCAGATGGATTTGGCCGCCATGGGCCCGCACCAGTTCGGCGGCGATCGCAAGCCCCAAGCCGCTGCCGCCGGGCCTCCCTGAAGTCTGGAACGCCTCGAACAAATGGTCGCGGGCGTTTTGCGGCACGCCGGGGCCGGTGTCGGAAACTTCCAGAATTGCAACCGTGCCCTCGCGGCGGCCGGTGATGCGGATCTGCATGCTGAGGGCACCGCTGCTGGGGCGGTTCTCGAGCGCCTGCGCCGCATTGCGTACCAGATTGAGCAACACGCGAAACAGCTGATCCGGATCGGCGTCGATGGTGAGCCCGCGCTCGATCGCGCTGATCCAGGCGATCGACGCATCCGAGGCAAGGCCGGCGGATTCGCGCACTTCGGAGACAATCGGCTCGATCAGCATCATGCGCCGGTCGGGCGCCGCCTCCTGCGCGCGGCCATAGGACAGCGTCGACTGGCAGAACGCGATGGCGCGCTCCAGCGAGCGCATCAGTTTTGGCGCGAACCGCTGCACCCGCGGATCGGGCACGCTGGCAAGCTGGTCGGAGATCAGTTGCGAGGACGCCAGCAGGTTGCGCAGATCGTGGTTGATCTTCGAGACCGCAAGCCCAAGGGCTGCGAGCCGGCTCTTCTGATGCAGCATCGACACCAGATCGCGCTGCATGTCGGACAATTCGCGCTCGGCCACCCCGATCTCGTCGCCGCGCTGGCTCGGCACGATAATTCGCGCCGAGCTCTCCGGATTTTCGTGGAAGCCGACCAGGCTCGCGGTCAGCCGCCGCATCGGCCGCACGAACAGATAATGCAGGGCCAGATAAACCAGCCCCGCGGTGAGCCCCGCGATGATCAGCGCAACCAGCAGCACATTGCGGGAAAACCGGTACATTGCCTGACGCAGCGGCTGCTCATCGAGCACCACCTCGATGAATTGCCCGCCACTGGTCGACGGGCCGACCACGCGGATCGCCTGGTTGCCGTTCTCGAGCATGATCTCGAAGGAATCGACGATCGCCGACCACACCGTCATGGTTCGCATGTCGACATCATGATCGATCGCGGGCGGCAGACCGGCGCTGGCGAGCAGCCGCCGCTGCTGGCCCATCTTGATGGCCACCGCGCGCGCGCCGATGCTGGTGAGGATTTGCCGCGCCAGCGTCTCCGGAACCATGCCCGAAGGCGCCGCATCCAGCACCAGCGCCGCGGTGTTCGCCGCCGCCAGCCGGTCGTTCAGCCGATTCATCCGGAAATTGGCGATCGCGGGCACATAGATCAGCATTCCCGCGATCATGACCAGCGGAATGGTAAGTAGCAGCAGCTTGCCGGACAGGCCGAGCCGGCGCGGCAATTTTGGCCGCGGCGGTTCCGTTGTCGGCTGTTGCTCGGTCATTGTCACCAAATCTGCCTTCGACGACTGCCGATCAAGGATGCGGTTTGCTCCCAAACCGGTCAAATTACGGATCGCTAATGTCCGCTTCCTTCTGATCTAAATACGCACCGCGCCGGTCGCCATCCTCTCAGGCAAAAACACCGCTGACATTGATATATTCGGTCGAATTGCGCGGTTTTGCGGTCCAGAAGACCGCCTCAAATGTGGCAAGCGGCCTGATTGACGAAAACGGGTCGCTCCCGTATAAGCCGCGCCAATTGTCCGCGATGGCCCGGTCCGACCGGGGCGGCTCTTTTTTTGGGCCGGAAAATGGCCCAGTTTGGGCCGGCCAGCGTCAGCGGACTTACCTCATTAATCAGGCAAATTGTCAGCTTAAGCGGCAAATTGTCAGCGGAGATCGACCCGTGAAGCGGACATATCAACCCAGCAAACTGGTGCGCAAGCGCCGTCACGGCTTCCGTGCCCGCCTCGCGACCACCGGCGGCCGCAAGGTCCTCGCCGCCCGCCGCGCCCGCGGCCGCAAGCGTCTGAGCGCCTGAGCCGGGCTTCCCGGAGATTTCATCATGGATCGGTTAAGGCAGCGGGCGGACTTCCTCGCCGTTGCCAATGGCGCGCGGGCGAACAGTGCTGCCTTCGTGGTGCAGAGCCGGGCGCGCGACGATGACGGGCCGATCCGGGTTGGTTTCACTGTTACCAAGAAAAACGGCACCTCGACGGAGCGCAACCGTATCCGGCGCCGGCTGCGCGAACTGGTTAAGCGGCTCGACCCCATATCAATGCGGCCGCACAGTGACTATGTGCTGGTCGGCCGCCGGGCCGCACTCGCTTGCGACTTCGCGACCATGCTTGAGGATCTCCGCACGGCGCTCCATCGCCTCGAGCGGCAGCCAAAAAATCCAGCGCGCCCGCGTGACGCCAGCCGCAAACCGAATTGAATGACGAGACCTTGAACGATGAACGATAATAATCGCAACACCATCCTCGCCGTCATTCTGTCCGGCCTCATATTGATCGCGTGGCAATATTTCTACTACGTGCCGCAGCAGCGCGCCGCGCAGCAAGCGCAGCAGGCGCAGAGCGAATTGGCAAAATCCGCGCAGCAGGCGACCCCGGGCAGCACCACCCCGCAGACCGGCGCCGCACCGGCCCCCTCGGCCAATGCGCCCGCGAATAATCAGCCCGCCGCAGCGCCGGTCAGCCGCGAGACCGCTATCGCCGCCACACCGCGCGTCAAGATCGACACCCCGCGCGTTTCCGGCAGCATCTCGCTGAAGGGCGCGCGCATCGACGATCTGTCGCTGGTTCAGTTCCGCGAAACCGTCGACCCCTCCTCGCCGCCGATTGTGCTGTATTCGCCCTCGGGAACCGAGAACCCCTATTACGCTGAATTCGGCTGGGTGCCGGCCGGCGGCTCGACGGCGAAGATCCCCGACTATAATACGGTGTGGCAGCAGGAAGGCTCCGGCAGCCTGACGCCGACCACCCCGGTGACGCTGAAATATGACAATGGCGACGGCCTGACCTTCCGCCGCACCATCGGGATCGACGACCGCTATTTGTTCACGATCAAGGATGACGTGAGCAATGTCGGCAACGCGCCGGTGACGCTTTATCCGTTTGCGTTGATCTCGCGGCACGGCACCCCGAAGGTTTCAGGTTATTACATCCTGCATGAGGGCCTGATCGGCTATCTCGGCGACCAGGGCCTGCAGGAATATCCCTACAAGAAGATCGACGACGCCAAGACGGTCAACTTCAAGGTCACTGACGGCTGGCTCGGCATCACCGACAAATACTGGGCCTCGGCGTTGTTGCCCGACACCAACGCACAGCTGCAGGCGCGGTTTTCGTCCAACCTCGTCGGCACGGTGCGGACCTATCAGACCGATTACCTGGAAGACCCGCAGACCATTGCGATCGGCGGCACCGCCAGCGCCAATGCGCGGCTGTTCGCCGGCGCCAAGGAAGCCAGCGTCGTCGGCATCAATTTTCCGCTTACCGGTTTCGGCGGCTACAACAAGGAGCTCGGGCTCAATCATTTCGATCTGATGATCGACTGGGGCTGGTTCTATTTCATCACCAAGCCGATGTTTTTGGCGCTCGACTTCTTCTACCGCCTGTTCGGCAATTTCGGCATCTCGATCCTGCTGGTGACGGTGATCGTGAAGCTGTTGTTCTTCCCGCTCGCCAACAAGTCCTACGCGTCGATGGCAAAGATGAAATCGGTGCAGCCGCAACTGGCGGCGCTGAAGGAGCGCTATCCCGACGACAAGGTTAAGCAGCAGCAGGAGATGATGGAAATCTACAAGAAGGAGAAGATCAACCCGATCGCCGGTTGCCTCCCCGTCGCCTTGCAGATTCCGGTGTTCTTCTCGCTCTACAAGGTGTTGTTCGTCACCATCGAAATGCGGCACGCGCCGTTCTTCGGCTGGATCAAGGATCTGTCCTCGCCCGACCCGACCAATCTGTTCACCCTGTTCGGGCTGTTGCATTTCGATCCGACCCAGCTGCCGCTGTTCGGGCACTACCTCGCGCTCGGCGTCTGGCCTATCATCATGGGCATCACGATGTGGTTCCAGATGAAGCTCAATCCGACACCGCCGGATCCGACACAGAAGATGATCTTCGACTGGATGCCCCTGATCTTCACCTTCATGCTGGCGGGTTTCCCGGCCGGGCTCGTGATCTACTGGGCCTGGAACAACACGCTGTCGGTGATGCAGCAGAGCTTCATCATGCGCCGCAACGGCGTGAAGGTTGAATTGTTCGACAATCTGAGGGCGACGTTCGCCTCGAAGAAGGCGACGTAG
>DATBYN010000080.1:0-2148 GCA_036513695.1 Bradyrhizobium sp.
CCACGAGCATTGGCTGACTGAACCTTGGAGCGAAATTGCAAGCCGACGGACGCATCAGCATCGCGAGCGTGAGATCAAAAAGGCTGTCGCTGCCCTCGCGCAGCTCGATGATCGGACATTGCGGGATATCGGCATCCCTCACCGATCTCAGATCGAGCAGGTTGTGAGGTACTGCCGTGATTGCTGATGTGCATCTTCGCCGGCGCCTGGATGGTGTTCGCGCCGCATCCCTGGGCGCTGTGGTCCATCCTCGGTTCCGCGCTGATCCTGTTCACCTCTTATTTTCAGGTCCAGGTCAGCGTCGCCATCAACAGCTGGATCAATGGTGTAAGCGTCGACGAGTATGTCTTTCCGTACTGGCCCTCCTGCCCGCCGAGAATTTGCCGAAGAGCTCGGCCGGCGGCCTCGATCGCATTCTGCAAGCCTTGGGAGAGATCCGTCAACGCGGAGGAAAGCGCGTGATAGCCTTCTGCGGAGAAGCCGAATTCGACACGGCATCGCTGTCCAGCAATACCTTCGAGATCGAGTGGCCCCAAGGTCGGCGGCCCTCGCGGCCCCGATCGAGCCGCCGATTCCCCCACGATGGGTAGTCTTTAAGACGAATGACGGCAGGGGCTCACCGGACGCTGTTGTTGAAGGAGGAAAGGCCCTCGCTGAAGTAGACTTGTATTTTCAGGGGCGCTGAAGCGGTGTTTAGACTCTCAGGCTGCGGCTTCCGCGCGCGCGTTTCGCCGGATCACCTGTGGCGGTTGTCCAAAGGCGCGCAGGAAGGCGCGGCGCATGCGGTCGCGATCGGCAAAGCCGGTTTGCCGGGCGATGATTTCGATCGGATGGCGGCTCTGCTCCATCATCAGGCGGGCGGTCTCAACGCGCAGGTTCTCGACCGCCTTGGCCGGCGATTGGCCGGTCTCGGCGTGGAATGCGCGGCTGAACTGGCGCGGACTGAGATGCGCCGCTTTCGCCAACTCTCGCACCGTCAGCTTCGAGGCGAGATTGCGCTTCGCGTAGGCCAACGCGCCCTGGATGCGATCTGATTTGGGCTCCAGTTCCAGCAGCGCCGAAAATTGCGACTGGCCACCGGCGCGCCGGTGATAGACCACGAGCTTCTTGGCCACGGCGCGGGCCACGTCCGCGCCAAAATCCTGTTCGATCAGCGCCAGCGCGAGGTCGATGCCCGCGGTTGCGCCGGCCGAAGTCCATACCGGACCGTCCGCGATGAAGATGCGGTCTTCCTCCACCTTCACGTTTGGAAACCGCGCCTGCAAATCGCGCGCGTAGAACCAATGCGTGGTCGCACGCCGGCCGTCGAGCAGACCTGCTTCGGCCAGGATGAACGCACCGGTACAGGTTGCGGCGACCCGCCGGTTTCGCGCCAAGGCCTGCCGCACAAATTCGATCAGGCCCGGCGTCGACGGCTCGATCACGGTGCCGCCGCCGATAATCAGCGTGTCGAAATTCGTATCGCCGAACGGTTTTGCCATGACGCTCATGCCCATCGAAGCGAGGATGGGTCCGCCAGTCTCGGACAGCAGCTGCACGTCGTAGACCTGCTCGCCGAGATGGACATTGGCGAATTCGAAGGCGGAGATGACCGCAAAACCCATCACCTGAAAGCCGGGAAAAACGACGAAACCGATGCGCTGCATGACGGCGTCCCATAATGTCCTAAAACGCCGTTTATATGACATTTGAGACATCGACCCGCAAGCCTAGATCTCCCACCAGAGGCCCGAATTCATCGGGGCATCAGAGGAGACGAGACCATGAGCACAACTACAAAAAAGGGAACGGCACTGATCAGCGGCGCCTCCGCAGGCATCGGCGCTGTTTACGCGGACCGCCTGGCCAAGCGCGGCTACGACCTGATTCTGGTCGCCCGCAACCAGAGCCGGCTCGCGGCATTGGCCCAGCGCCTGAAAAGCGAGACCGGCCGATCGGTCGAAACCATCGCAGCCGATCTCAATGACAGGGCGGATCTGGCGCGGATCGAGACGGCGCTGCGCAACAATGCGGGCATTACGCTGCTGGTGAACAATGCCGGTGTCGGCGCGGCCGGACCGCTGCTCAATTCCGACGTCGAGAAGATGGATGAGATGATCCGCCTCAACGTCGGCGCGCTGACCCGGCTGACCTACGCGGCCGTGCCCG
>DATBYN010000081.1:0-5401 GCA_036513695.1 Bradyrhizobium sp.
AGATCGCCGGCCGCGCCCTGGTTTACGGCTTTGCGCGGATGAACATCGACGGCCATTTTCCGCGCTGGGGCATCGCCGACGCGGAGGCCGAGCGCACCGCGGAAGCGATCATCGATCTCTTCATCGAAGGCATCGCAAAGCGACCCTGAGCTTTGGCGTTCGTCATGCCCGGGACATAGGCGAGCGGAAGCGACGCCGTCCTTCGGACGGCTATGCCCGGGCATGACGAGTTTCGCGATAACCGCCTACCTGCCAAGGGCTGGGTATGATCAACTACAATCAAAGCGCCCCCGCGGCGGCGCCAGCGATGAGAGACAGTCCGATGCCGATCCAAATCTGCAACACCTGCGGCACCTCGTACCCTGAAACGGCCGAGCCACCGTCCCGCTGCGCGATCTGCGAAGACGAACGGCAATATGTGCCGCGCGCCGGACAGGCCTGGACGACGCCGGCGAAACTTGCGAGCACGCACGTCAACGCCTGGCGGCAGTTGGAAGGGGACCTGTTCGAAATCCACACCCAACCGCAATTTGCCATCGGCCAGCGCGCGCTGCTGTTGCGCACTCCCAAGGGCAACATTTTGTGGGATTGTATTACCCTGCTCGATGATGCGACCAAGGCGCTGGTTCGCGCACTTGGCGGTCTCAGCGCGATAGCGATCTCGCATCCGCACTACTATTCCTGCATGCAGGACTGGGCGCGCGCCTTCGAGTGCCCCGTCCATCTGCATGCCGCCGACGCCGAATGGGTCATGCGAGGCGATGCCATGATCCGCCATTGGGACGGCGAAACCCTCGAACTCGCGCCAGGCATGACGCTGCTCAGGCTCGGCGGCCACTTTCCCGGCGGCACGGTGCTGCACTGGGCTGACGGCGCCGACGGGCGCGGCGCGCTTCTGAGCGGGGATGTTGTGCAGGTCGCCGGCGACGTCAGGCGGGTCTCGTTCCTCTGGAGCTATCCCAACATGATGCCGCTCGCGGCTGCGACCGTGCGCCGCATCGCCAAGACCCTGGCGCCGTGCCGGTTCGAGCGGATCTACGGCGCCTTCCCCGGACGGCAGGTGATGGCCGACGGCGCCGGCGCGGTACAACGCTCGGCAGCCCGCTATGTCGGGCTTCTGGAGGGGAGTCAGTAGGGTGCACCGGCTCTTCTTCCCCTCTCCCCCTGTGGGACCCTGTGGGAGAGGGTGGCACGGACGCGCAAAGCGCGCTCGTGACGGGTGAGGGGTCTGTCTCCGCGGAAAGAACCCCTCATCCGTCGCGGACTTCGTCCGCGCCACCTTCTCCCACAAGGGGAGAAGGGAAGAAGGGAAGAAGGCCGTCGGATGGGTACAGCACCCTGCCGGTTAAGGTTGCTAGCGGTCCCACATCGCGCCTCTGTTGCGTCTCGATGACAGTTCCACTACATTTTTATGACACGCCGCAGGTTCCGGCTGCGCCGTCCGTCTCCTGGTCACCGCCAGCCAAGGCATGAAGGCACCGGGTTGAGTTTGCGTGCTAGCCGATGGCGCCCGCCCCGAATCCAGGTTCTTCCGCGACGGCCGCCGCGGGCCTTGCCTCGATCGGCATTTGGCGATGGCTCGCGGTCGCAGCCCCGCATCTGGCGGCGCTCGCCATCATGCTGCAGACCGAGACCGATTTCGGTTCGCGCACCGGCTTCCTGCTGTCGTGGGGAATCCTCAACTTCTTCTTCATCACGCTATTACGGCGTCCGGCGCTGTCGGGCGCGCTGTCGCTGACGCTGGTCGTGGTGCTGATCCTGCTGTCGCGGCTCAAGCACGACATCGTGCAGATGACCGCGAACTTCGTCGACCTGATGGTGATCGACCGCGATACTGCGGCATTTCTTTTCACGATCTTCCCCAATCTGCGCTGGTCGGTGATCGGTGCCGCCTTCGTCACCATCCCCCTGATGTACGCGCTGTGGTGGCTCGATCCGTTCCGCATCCGCCGCCTGCCGGCGCTGGCCTGCTTACTGGCTAGTCTTGCAGCACTTACCGGACATGCCTTTGAATGGCCGGATGAAGCCTGGCGCGGCTATTACGACGACGGCTATCTGTCGAAATTTGCCCGATCCGGCGTCACCGCCGTGTCGGATTTTGTCAATTACGGTTTCATGGAATCGGCTGCGGGCGTAACCGAACGCCTCAACGTGCCGCTGGTCGATTCCTGCCATCCGGCCGGGCGGCGGCCCAACATCATCATGATCCATGATGAGTCGAGCTTCGATATCCGTGAGGCCAGCGGCATCAAAGTGCCGCCGGGCTATGGCGACCATTTCAAGTCGTTCGACGGCAAGGAGCGCAAGTTCCTGGCCGAAAGCAATGGCGGCCCGAGTTGGTTCACCGAATATAACGTGCTCGCCGGCCTTTCGTCGCGCTCCTTCGGCCGGTTCGCCTATTTTGTCACCCGCATCGCCTCGGGCCGCGTCGAGCGCGGATTGCCGCTGGCGCTGCGCCGCTGCGGCTACGACACGATTTCGCTCTATCCGGCCTTCGGCGCGTTCATGAGCGCGCGCAGCTTTCAATTGACCACCGGCATCCAGCATTTTTTCGATGCGCGCGATCTCGGGGCCAGGGACGTCGAGCCCGACAGTTTCTTTTACGACAAAGCCGTGACGCTGATGGCGCATGCGCCTCCGAACACGCCGCTCTTCATGTTCGTTTATCTCGCCGCCAATCACTTTCCCTGGGAGACGAGGTTTCGCCCGGATCTGATGCCGTCCTGGCGTGGTCCCGGCAACGAGCCCGTGGTCGATGAATATCTGCGCCGGCAGGCGATGAGCGCTAACGATTACGCAGCTTTTATCGCAGGCCTGAAAAAGACGTTTCCGGCGCAGCCGTTTCTGATCGTGCGTTACGGCGATCATCAGCCGGAATTCTCGCCGCATGTTCTCGATCCCGATCTCGATGAAGCCGGTGTCGGCAACAAGCTCGAGAATTACGACCCGCGCTATTACGCGACCTATTACGCGATCGACGCCATCGACTTCGAGCCGGTCAAGAGTCCAGCCGTGATGGATACGATCGACGGGCCCTATCTGCCGCTGGTGATCCAGGAGGCCGCCGGCATCCCGCTCGATCCGTCGTTCGCCGAGCAGAAGAACATCATGTTGCGCTGCAGGGGCATGTTCTATGCCTGCAAGGACGGCGCCGAAGCCCGCCGCTTCAACCGGCTGTTGATCGACGCCGGCCTTATCCACGGATTGTAGCAAGGCCGAGAGGTGTAGGGTGGGCAAAGCCGCATCTGCGCCGTGCCCACCATTTCTAATGCCGCGCGAAAGATGGTGGGCACGCTTTCGCTTTGCTTAACCCTACGGATCGCTACGATCGCGAAAGTTTTCGCTTGACGCCGGGCGATTACTTCCTACGACATCGGGCCATGAAACAAATCCGGTCCGTTCTTTTAATCCTTGCAATCGCAGCCTCGCCAGCCGCGGCGGAGACGATGAAATTTGAGGATGCCGCGGCACTATTGGGTGCAAGCTGCGCCAAGGATATCGACACCAACTGCCGCGGCGTCAATCTCGATCCCACGCGTATGAAGGACTGCCTCTACCGCAATGAGGACGTGTTGTCGCCGCAGTGCAAGACTGACTATGCCCGGGCTTTCGATGCGATCCAGAAGCGCGTCGCCGCACATGCCGCCGTCACCAAATTTTGCGAGCGCGACGTCGCCAAATTCTGCCCCGGCGTCCAGAAGGGCGATCGAGGCAAGGCCATTGCCTGCCTGTTGACCGGGCCGCGCGGTGTGAGCATCAACTGCAACAAGGCCGTGAGCGAAGCGGGGTATCGCTGATGCTACGGACAAGGAAAGTTCGACGCGGCGTTGGGCTATTGATCGTCGCGCTGATCGGCTTGATGGCGCTGCCATGCTCGGCGCAGACGGCCAGCACACCGGAAGACTGGGTCGGCAAGCTCGCCGGCCTTGAAACCACGCCCGATCTGGATATCGCAGCCCTGCGGCAACAGGCGTTGGACCGGATCAAATCGAGGGCCGATGCCGCGCCGCTAAAGCGGCCGCCCGTCGCCACGCAGTTGCTGAAGCTGCCGCAGCTTGTTGCCGAAATTCAATTTGACCAAGACGCTGCGGTGGTTCTGCCGGCGTCTTATGGGGTGCTGGGGCGTATCGCCGACACGCTCACCCATCCATCGCTGTTGGGATACAAATTCCTGATCGTCGGCCACACCGCCTCGACGGGCCGCCGCGACAATAATCTGACGCTCAGCCAGCGGCGGGCCGACGTGATCCGTGAAGTGCTGGTGAACACCTTCAAGATTTCGCCAAAGCGGTTGCAGGCGATCGGTCTGGGCGAGGAGCAATTGCTGGACGCCGTCCATCCGGCCGCGCCGATCAACCAGTCTACCCAGATTGCGACTGCCGGAAGCGCGCTTGAGGTAAGCTCGGCCCCCGTCGTCGCCCCTGTCGTCCCTGCGAAAGCAGGGACCCATAAGCCGCGGCGTTAGTTGTGAGAGACGCCGTTCGACGGCTTTCGCACAACAACTAAGGCCTGTGGTTATGGGTCCCTGCTTTCGCAGGGACGACGGTGGGTATGGCGTTGCAGCCGTCGCTCACGGCGCATTCGTCTGCGGCGCCGCTGCCTCAGACTTCCGGCCAATAAAGTCGCATCGGATTGTCGACCAATAGCTTGCGCTGCAGCTCGGGCGTGGTCGCGATATGCGGGATGAAGTCGACCAACAGCCCGTCGTCGGGCATGTGATCCTTCAAATTGGGATGCGGCCAGTCGGTGCCCCAGAGCACGCGATCCGGAAAGGTCTCGACGATGCGGCGGGCGAACGGGACCACGTCGCGATAGGCGTTTTGCTCGCCGTTCAGTGCAGGCGGGCCCGAGACCGACAATCGTTCCGGGCAACTGACCTTGGACCAGACGTTCGGGTGCTCACGCATGAGCTTTAGAAACAGCTCGAACTCAGGCCCATCGACCGGCTTTGTCACGTCGGGCCGGCCCATGTGATCGACGACGATCGTTGTCGGCAGCGCGGTAAAAAAATCCCATAGCTCCGGCAGGTCGATCCCCTCGAAATAAATCACGACGTGCCAGCCGAGTGTTGCGATACGCCCCGCAATCTCCATCAATTCATCCCGCGGTGTGAAATCGACCAGGCGCCTGACAAAATTGAAGCGCACGCCGCGCACGCCGGCATCACGCATCGCCTGCAACTCGGTGTCACTGACGTCGCGCCTGACGGTCGCGATGCCGCGTGCCCTGCCATCGGAATGGTGCAGCGCGTCGATCATCGCGCCGTTGTCGGCGCCGTGACAGGTGGCCTGCACGACCACGTTGCGGGTAAAACCGAGATGATCGCGCAAGGCATATAATTGCTGCCTCGAAGCATCGCAGGGCGTGTATTTGCGCTCCGCCGCGTAAGGGTATTCCGCCC
>DATBYN010000082.1:0-3025 GCA_036513695.1 Bradyrhizobium sp.
TCACGGCATCGCGAATCGGAGCGTCTTGCCACCGCTTGACATGTCGACGGCGGCAAATCCGGTCGCGGCAAAACCGCGGGAGCCGCAGTCGCCTTGTTCACTGGTTTCGAACTTGGTCTCGCGCGTGCACAGCTCCCTGGCGCCGCTCCAGTTCAGCGGCTTGTCCTTGAGTTTGATGGTGCGGTTCTCGGCATCGACGGCTTCGGCAAAAGAAAAAATCTGCTTGGGCAGACCGGTGACGTCGGGATGCAGGCATTTGCCGGGATCGATCCGGTACCAGCCGCGACTGGTCACGGCCTTGCCGTCGTCGGTCGCGACCGCGGCCATGATCTTGTGCGGCGTATCGTTGCACCAGGTGAGCCCGGTGGAAGACGGCGATTGCACGGCGTCGATCATCATGGTGAAAAAATTCGGCGCCTGCACAATATCGGGCGTCATCCCGCGGCTTTTCAGGAACGCCGCCAACGCGCCTTGCGTCTTCGGACCGTCGACGCCATCGATCGGCGCCGCATCAAAGCCCGCGATCACCAACAGCCGCTGGATTCCGGCGAGCCTCGCCTGGTCGTCGTCATATTCGCTGTCTTCGGCCAAATACGCCACCAGATTGCCGTCATCGGCCTGCGTCGGGTTGACTTGCGTGAACGGCGCCGGCGTCTGCCCGCTGCGACATTGGCGGGCGGCGGCAATGATAAAATTATCGGGCGCGATGCACAGCGTATCGCCGCCGTTTTGCGGGATCGGGGAGGAGCCGTAGACGCCGAGCGCGCGGGCATGGAGCAGGATGCGGTCGGCGGCCAGCGTGCCCTGCACGACAACGCGGCAGGCGGCGGGGTCGATGCGAAACCATCCGCGGGTTGCGGTCGCGGACTTGTCGTCGATGCCGATCGCGGCCTCCACGACGTAGCTCATGCGGTTGCAAAGTTTTAAGTCGGCGTAGGCCGGTTCCGACGAGATCAGAAGGGAGATCACCGCCGCGGGCAAGGCGGCCGCGGCGGTCGAAACGGCTCTCAATTTCGTGGCCGCTCGGATCATCACTTGTGGATCAGCGTGCCGGTGCCCTGGTTGGTGAACAATTCGAGCAGCACCGCGTGCTGCATCTTGCCATCGATGATGACGACGCCCTCGACGCCTTGCTCGAGCGCGTAGATGCAGGTTTCGACCTTCGGGATCATGCCGGCGGTAATGGTGCCGTCGGCGATCAGTTTTCGCGCGTCCTTTACGGACAGATCCGGAATGAGCTTTTTCGATTTGTCGAGCACGCCGGGCACATCGGTCAACAGCAACAGCCGTTTTGCTTTCAGCGCGCCCGCGACCGCGCCGGCAAAAGTGTCGGCATTGACGTTGAAGGTTTGTCCGGTGCGCGAGGTCGCCAGCGGTGCCAATACCGGGATCAGCTCACGGCCGATCAGCTGGTTGAGCAGCGTCAGATCGACCTTTTCGGGTTCGCCGACAAAGCCGAGATCGACCACCTTCTCGATATGCGAATCGGGATCGACCATGGTGCGGGTCGCCTTCGACGCGGTCACCATGTTGCCGTCCTTGCCGCACAGCCCGACCGCCTTGCCGCCGGCCTCGTTGATGTAACCGACCAATTGCTTGTTGATCGAACCCGCCAGCACCATCTCGACGATCTCGATGGTCGCGGCGTCGGTGATGCGCAAGCCAGCGGCGAATTCCGACTGAATGCCGAGGCGTTTCAGCATGGTCGCGATCTGCGGTCCGCCGCCATGCACCACCACCGGATTGATGGCGGTCTGTTCCAGCAGCACGATGTCGCGCGCGAACGCCTTGGCCGTATCTTCGGCGCCCATGGCGTGGCCGCCATATTTGATGACGATGGTTTCATCGTCATATTGCTGCATGTGCGGCAGCGCTTCCGACAGGATGCGGGCCTGATCGAGCGGACTGATATTTGGCGCGTCGGTCATGAAGCGGGTCTCACGGTGTTTTGCGGTGGGGCGGTTTCTAGCTGATTGGCGGGTCCGGCGCAAAGTGGTTGCGCCGACCCGTTGGATCCATCCGGGGCTACAGGATCATTGCTTTCGCGGCCAGGCTGCCGCCACAGCAACCGCGAGCCAGCTCACGATCAAAAGCGTCCCCCCGGTCGGTGCGGCCATCGGAAACAGGCCATGCCCGGCGTATTGCCGCAAGGTGAGGTCGCCGGCGAACAATGACGCGGCGATGACAAATCCGAATGCGGCGGCGATTCCGATTCGGGCGTTGACGACATCGCGCTCAACCAGCGCCACCACCGCGAGCACGGCGGTTGCATGAAACAGCAGCATCGATGACGCCGCGGCGAGCCGGGTCGCATCGGCCTGGTGCGCGACGGCCGCCGCCAGGATGACACCGTCGGCGCCCATCACGCCGGCCAGAACGATCAGAATGCGAAACAGGCGAAACCCCATCAACTGCGCTCCCCGAGCAGCCGCACCATGGCGGCGCGCAATTCCGCCATCCCGGTCCCGGTGCGCGAGGACGTCACCACGATTTCCGGAAAGGCGGCGGGGTGTTTTGTCAGCGCGGCGGCGGTGGCTGCCACCGTTTGTTCAAGCTCGGCCGACTTCACCTGATCGGCTTTTGTCAGCACCACCTGATAGCTCACGGCCGATTTGTCGAGCGTCTTCAGGACGTCGAGATCGACGTCTTTCAGGCCATGCCGGGCGTCGATCAGCACATAGACCCGCGCCAGATTGCTGCGGCCTTGCAGGAATTTGTGGATCAGCGCGGTCCAGGAGGCGACTTTTGCTTTCGGCGCGGAGGCGTAGCCGTAGCCGGGCATGTCGACCAGCCGGAAGCCGGCATGTTCGGGCCCTTCGAAGAACACCAATTCCTGGGTGCGGCCGGGCGTATGCGACGTGCGTGCCAGCGCGCCGCGGCCGGTCAGCGCGTTGATCAGCGAGGATTTGCCGACATTGGAGCGGCCGGCAAAGGCGACCTCAATGCCGGCCATCGGCGGCAGCGTTTCGATTGAGGGCGACGCCCAGATGAAGCGCCAGTCGCCGGCGAACAATTTTCGCCCCTG
>DATBYN010000083.1:0-2983 GCA_036513695.1 Bradyrhizobium sp.
GCCTCGCGCAAATACGGCGTCGCCATATCGATGCGGCCGCGGTTCATGCCGGTGACATAATCGCTGCCGCTCGCCAGGATCACGATCGTGGGCCTGTTCTTCAACAGCGGAAAGTAGCCCTGAGCCGGATCGAAGCGGAAGCTGAGCCCGGGCTGAACGATCAGATCGAACCATTGTTTCAGCTTGTAGGGGATACCAAAATTCCACATCGGTGTGGAAATCAAGACCCGGTCGGCGAGCGCGAACCGCATCGCCATGCGCTCGAGCTCGGCGAACGCGTTGCGCTGGGCGTCAGAGAAAGCTCGCCCGCCGAGGCGCGCATATTTGGCTTCCATCGCGTCGCCGTCGAACTCGGGCAGCCTTTCGCGCCAGATGTCCATGACGTCGATGTCCCAACTCGGCCGCGCCTCGCGGAAACGCGCCACGAACGCCGCGGCACCGGCCGAGGATTCGGAAGCCGCGCGCGGCGAACAGCGCAGGTGGAACAGCTTGGGCACGCTCTAGCTAGCCTTTCTTGCACCGCTGTGCGCTTACCCGATCGCCTTGATCACCGCATCCGCGTTGGTGACGATGGCGACGTTCTGCATCGCGTAATTGATCGAGGCGTTGTGCCATTCGGCGTTCATGGTCGAACAGCAATCCTCGGGCACAATGATAAAATAGCCCTTGTCGGCGCCGGTGCGCGCGGTGTGTTCGATCGACATGTTGGTCCAGGCCCCGGTATCGATCAGCATGTCGCGGCCGGTCGCCTTCAGGATAGTTTCCAATCTGGAGCCTTCCCACGCGCTCATGCGCATCTTCTCGACGATGAAATCGCCCGGACGAGGCTCGAGCCCCGCCACCGGTGCTGCGCCCCAGGAGCCGCGCACCAGCGCCTTGGAATCGACGAGGCCCTCGAACAGCGGCGCGTTCAGCGTCAGGCCGGGCGCGCCGGGTTCGACGACGAACCAGACGTGGATCACGACGATGCCCCGCGCGCGCGCCGCGTCCGCAAGCCGGCGCACATTGTCGACGACGCGTTGCGCGCGCGCATGCGCCGGCGCGCCCGAATCCGCGAACGCGCCGCCCTCCATGATGACGTCGTTCTGCAGATCCTGGATGATCAGCGCGCAGCGCTTGGGGTCGAGCTGCAGGCCGTCGGCTTTAAGGAGCGGCGCGGGCGCCGAAGACGCCGTGCCGGCCGCGCCTCCCTTTGAGGTCATGTATGGCTCGCTGCGCGGGCCGACCTTGGTCGTGACCGTGTAGACCGAATGCGTCGCGGTCATGAACAGGGTGCGGAACTCGGCGCCGCCCCAATTGAGATTGGAGACCAGCTCAGGCACGCGAACTTTTCCCAGGAGATCGCCGTTCGCCGCATAGATCCACACGCCGCCGGGCGCGGTGACCCAGATATTGCCGAGCTGATCGCATTTCATGCCGTCGGGCAGGCCGGGCTCAAGTTCCGAGCGGACGCCGCTGGCGAAGACGCGGGCATTGGAGAGCGAGCCGTCAGGGGCGACGTCGAAAACCCGGATCAGCGCCTGCACGGTATCGTTGACATAGAGCCGCTTTTCGTCGGGCGAGAAGCAAAGACCGTTCGGCTGCTCGAACAAATAGCGCTCGACCAATAGCTGCGGCGCGCCGCCGCCCGGCGGCACGCGATAGACGCCCTGAAAACCGAGCTGGCGCGGCCGCTCGACACCGTAGACCGGCATGCGGCCGTACCAGGGGTCGGAGAAATAGATCGCACCGCTCGAATGCACGCAGACGTCGTTCGGGCTGTTGAGTTCCTGGTTCTCGAAATGCGAGGCAAGCACTTCTCTGCGGCCGTCCGGACGCTCACGGATCAAGGACGACGTCGCGTGCTCGCAGACGATCAGATTGAGGTCGGCATCATACGTCATGCCGTTGCATTTGTTCGAAGGGCGCTTGACCTCGACCACGCCGCGGCTTGTGTCCCAGCGGCGGCGAACGTCGGCGGGCATGTCCGAAAACAACAGATATTGTCCGACCGGATGCCAGATCGGCCCCTCGGTGAAGGTGAAGCCGGACCCCAGCTGGCCTACGGGCGCGTAGGGATCGATCAGGTTTTCGAATTCGGGGCGGAGCGTGGCGTGGGTCATGGGTAATGCCTTCGCGTCGCGTCAGGCCGGAAACCAGCTGCGCTTGGGCAGCGACTGCACGATCGGGCCGGGCACCTGGTCCTGCAGTCGCCCGACGACATTGCCGCCTTCGATCCTGCAGGGACGGTCGTGCACCGGCAGCAGAAAGCGCGAACTGTTGACGAGCTTTTTGATGGCCGCCTTTTCCGCGCGTTTCGACGTGCCGTGGTTGCCGGTGGTGCGCGGCTCGGCATCATGAATCTCGCGAAAGGGCTCGACGAGCTGATCGTTGATGTCGTAGAGCACATCGCCGCAGATCGTCGCGATTCCTTCGGCGGTGTGAACGTGAATATTCATCGATCCTTCAGTGTGCGCATTCGCCGCCTCGCAGTAGACGCCCGGGATCAGTTCCACCGCGCCCGTGACCTCGAGATCGAGGAAGCGAAGCGCGCTCTTGGTATGCAGCCGATCGATCAGGTGCTTGATGTCGGGTGCCGGGTATTGTGGGTGCATCAGGCCCGAGACGGAATATTCAAGTTCCTTGCGGTTGACGACGACGGTCGTATTCATCGGAAACAGGTCATCCTTGCCGGCATGGTCGATGTGCAGATGGGTGTGGCATACGAAGCGGACATCGCCCATCCGCACGCCGTGACGCGCGAGCTGGTTCTCGATCATGTTCTCATGGAATTGCAGGCCGCGCATGCCGAGCGTCTCCATGATCTGATTGGAGCGATAGCCGGTGTCGATGACGATCGGATAGGTACCTCCGGTAATGAGAAAGCCCAGCGTGAGGACGCGGCGCGTGCGCCCGCAATCGCGGCCAAGCACCAGGAAACTCGATTCCAGCTCGATGTCCCCATAGTCGAGAATCTTGATTTCCAACGCCATGTTTACTCTCC
>DATBYN010000084.1:0-4007 GCA_036513695.1 Bradyrhizobium sp.
CTCGCGGGCCTCACCATCATCTTCGTGTTCGCGACGGTGACGATCCCGAGCTATGCGGCCTATGCCGGCGGGCAGATTTCGGTGATCATCCTGGTGGCGCTGTTCGTCACGTTGATCCCGACCACCATCGGCGCGCTATTGTCGGCGATCGGCATTGCCGGCATGGACCGGCTGGTGCGCTTCAACGTGCTGGCGATGTCGGGCCGCGCCGTCGAGGCGGCTGGTGACGTCGATACCCTGCTGCTCGACAAGACCGGCACCATCACCCTCGGCAACCGCCAGGCGACGGCGTTCCGCCCCGTCCGCGGCGTCACCGAGCAGGAGCTGGCGGATGCCGCGCAGCTTGCCTCGCTGGCCGATGAAACGCCCGAAGGGCGCTCGATCGTGGTGCTGGCGAAGGAAAAATACGGCATCCGCGGCCGCGACATGGCGGAGCTTGCCGCCACCTTCATTCCGTTCACGGCGCAAACCCGGATGAGCGGTGTCGACGCAGGTAGCTCCTCGGTCCGCAAGGGCGCGGTCGAGGCGATCCTCAACTATGTCGGCGGTGGGGCGGTGCAGGCGATTGCTTCTGGCAACACCGCGCGGGCAATCCAGCCTTCGGCAAATTCTGAGACGGCGCGCGAAATCCAGGCGATCTCGGACGAAATCTCAAAAGCCGGAGGCACGCCTCTTGCGGTCGCCAAGGACGGACGTCTGCTCGGCATCGTCCAGCTCAAGGACATCGTCAAGGGTGGCATCCGCGAGCGTTTTGCGGAGTTGCGCCGCATGGGAATTCGCACCGTGATGATCACCGGCGACAACCCGATGACGGCCGCAGCGATTGCGGCGGAAGCCGGCGTCGATGATTTCCTGGCGCAGGCGACGCCTGAAGACAAGCTGAAGCTCATTCGCGACGAGCAGGCCAAGGGCAAGTTGGTCGCGATGTGCGGCGACGGCACCAACGACGCGCCGGCGCTCGCGCAGGCCGACGTCGGCGTTGCCATGAACACCGGCACGCAAGCCGCGCGCGAAGCCGGCAACATGGTCGATCTCGACTCCAACCCGACCAAGCTGATCGAGGTGGTCGAGATCGGCAAGCAGCTCCTGATGACCCGCGGCGCGCTCACCACGTTTTCGATCGCCAACGACGTGGCAAAATACTTTGCCATCATCCCCGCGATGTTCTTGGCGTTCTATCCGCAGCTTGCCGTGCTCAACGTGATGCATCTGGCAAGCCCGCAGAGCGCCATCCTGTCGGCGATCATCTTCAACGCGCTGATCATCATCGCGCTGATTCCGCTGGCCCTGAAGGGCGTGGCGTACCGCGCCATCGGCGCCGGCGCGCTGCTGCGGCGCAACCTGCTGATCTATGGCCTTGGCGGCATCATCGTCCCGTTCATCGGCATCAAGGCCATCGACCTCGTGGTTGCTGCCTTGCACCTGGCTTAAACCCGTCATTGCGAGGAGCGAGGCGACGAAGCAATCCGGTCTTTCTGTCGTTCCATGGATTGCTTCGCTTCGCTCGCAATGACGGAAATTATGGAGACCTATCATGTTGAAAGAAATTCGTCCCGCCATCATCCTCCTGCTCTTGCTGACGCTGATCACGGGTCTCGCCTATCCGCTTGCGATGACCGCGATCGCCGGCGTGATATTTCCCAAGCAGGCGGCGGGAAGCCTGGTCGAGCGCGACGGCAAGGTGGTTGGCTCCGCCCTGATCGGGCAGGAATTCAAGAGCGAAAAGTACTTCCATGGCCGGCCCTCGGCAACGACCGCGCCTGACCCTACCGATTCGACCAAGACCGTGCCCGCGCCCTACAACGCCGCCAATTCCGGCGGCTCCAATCTCGGCCCGACCAGCAAGGCCCTGAACGACCGGGTCAAGGAGGACGTCGACAAATTGAAGGCCGAAAATCCGAACGCCACCGTGCCGATTGATCTCGTCACCACCTCCGGCAGCGGGCTCGATCCCGATATCTCGCCGGAGGCCGCTTTATTCCAGGTCCCGCGTGTCGCGAAAGCGCGCAATATGCCGGAGGATCGCGTCCGCCAATTGGTCACCGAGAACACCGCAAACCGCCTTGCCGGATTGATCGGTGAACCCCGGGTTAACGTGCTGGCGCTTAACCTGGCTTTGGACCGTGCCGCGTCGAAATAGCCTGCGCCAGAGCATGATCCGGAAAAGTGGGCACCGGTTTTCCCTCGGGACAAATGCGAAGCATTTGCCCGGATATCATGCTCAAACAAAAGAAGCGAGATCATGATCCGATTAAACCTAATCGGATCATGATCTAGGCTGGACCGGGCCAGAGGACTATATTGTGCTCATGGTTCAGCTGCGCGATCCCGAACAACGCCCTTCGCCGGAAGCCCTGCTGGAGGCGGCCCGGCGCGAGGACAGCCGTGCCGGCCGGCTCAAGATCTTCGTGGGCGCCGCCCCGGGCGTCGGCAAGACCTATGAGATGCTGCAAAGCGCGCACGCCAGACTAAGGTCCGGTGCCGACGTCGTGGTCGGCGTGGTCGAGACCCACGGCCGGGCGGAGACCGAAGCGCTCCTGAAAGGCCTTGAAGTCCTGCCGCGCAAGCGGATCGAATACCGCGATCAATTTCTCCAGGAGATGGATCTCGATGCGCTGATCGCGCGCCACCCGCAGATCGCCCTGGTCGACGAACTCGCCCACACCAACGCGCCCGGCAGCCGCCACCCAAAACGCTATCTCGACGTCGAGGAGCTGCTCTCCCACGGCATCGACGTCTACACCGCGGTCAACATCCAGCACATCGAGAGCCTCAACGACGTCGTCGCCCAGATCACGCATGTGCGGGTGCGCGAAACCGTGCCGGACAAGGTGTTCGACCGCGCCGACGCCATCGAATTGATCGATCTCACGCCGGACGACCTGATCCAGCGGTTGAAAGAAGGCAAGGTCTACGTCCCCAAACAGGCCGAGCGCGCTCTCGAGCATTATTTCTCGCCCGGCAATCTGACCGCGCTGCGCGAATTGGCGTTGCGGCGGACCGCCGAGCGGGTCGACGAACAGCTACTGACTCACATGCAGGCCAACGCCATCGCCGGTCCGTGGGCCGCGGGCGAGCGCATTCTGGTTTGCCTCAGCGAAGATCCGCGGTCGGCAGGGCTGGTGCGCTACACCAAGCGGCTGGCGGACCGCCTGCATGCGCCCTGGACCGCTGTCAGCATCGAGACGCGGCGCAGCCTGCAATTGACCGACGAAGAGCGCGACCGGCTTGCCGACACGCTGCGGCTCGCCGAAGCATTGGGAGGCGAGGCGCTCACCATTCCCAGCGTCGGGCGCCGTATCGCCGACGATCTGATCGGCTTCGCGCACGCCAATAACGTGACCCAGATCATCATCGGCAAGTCGACCCGCTCCTGGTGGTTCGAACTCACGCGCGGCTCGGTGGTGCATGATCTGGTGCGGCGCGCCGGCAATATCAGCGTCAACGTCATCGCCGGCGAGGAACTCGCGGCCGACCCTGTCCCAAAGAAGACCGTGCGTGCGGCGGAACGGCCCGAGCCGTTCAATCCGCGGCCCTATCTGATGGCGCTCGTGATCGTGGCCGTCGGCCTCGCCGCCGCCGCAGTGATCCAGCCGCTGTTCGGCATCGAAAATGTCGATCTGGTGTTCCTCACAGCCGTGGTCGGTGTGGCAGCGCGCTACGGTTTATGGCCGTCGTTGCTGGCGAGCGTCGCGGCGTCGCTGTGCTACAACTTCTTCTTTCTGCCGCCGATCTATACCTTCACGATCACCGATCCGACCAATGTCGCGGCCTTTTTCTTCTTCATGCTGATTGCGGTGCTGGTTTCCAACGTCGCGGCGCGGGTGCGCACGCAGGCCGATTCGGCGATCGGCAGGGTGCGGACTACGGAATCGCTTTACGCCTTCAGCCGCAAGCTCGCGGGCACCGCGACGCTGGACGACGTGTTGTGGGCGACCGCCTATCAAATCGCGCTGATGCTCAAGGTGCGGGTCGTCCTGCTGTTGCCCGAGGACGGCGTGTTGACG
>DATBYN010000085.1:0-7614 GCA_036513695.1 Bradyrhizobium sp.
GCGTGGCCTTCGCCCTTCTTGTCGCGCACCACCGTGATCAGCAGCGCCTCGCGCGGCCAGCCGGCGTCCATCAGCATCTTGCGCTTCAACAGCACGTAGTCCTCGCAGTCGCCGTAGCCGTCCGTCGGCAACGACCATTTCTCGATGACGCCCCAATGATCCATGTCGGTCATCGGCTTGACGGTCTCGTTGACCCAGCGGTTGACCCGCAACAAATCCCGCCATGCCGTCTGCGACATCACGACATCGCGTGGTTGTGACGCGCCGCCGCGGCATTCGCCGGGATTTTCGGCGCAGAATTCGACCCAGCCGATCGGCGCACGCGTGGTGTCGCCAAGGCTGGCATAAAGTGCTCGTTCGTCACCGGCGCGCGCCGGCGCATTCAATCCCGCCAGGATGACGATCACCGCCAATCCCGTTCTCTGCCCCCTGAACCCAAACATCGTGGCCCCCGTTTCTTGTTGGGACCACGTTTCGCACAAAGGCTTTGCGCCGCCGCTAAGTACACCAAGTCCATTTGAAACTAAGGCAAGTAAAAACTGGGGCTAATTCGATCTATACTTGAGTATAATTCGATTAGAATTTTAAACGACTGCAACTGATTCAAATTTTACGTGTTAAGGTCCCGCCGCCGGTCAATCCAGCGGTTGCAGCGGCAAAATTGGGCTGCGTTAACTGAAGTGAGGGCGCGTGCCGGAGGGCTGAAGTACGGCATCCGGCAAAGCGGACACCTCCTTCAGGCCGTAAAAAGCGCGAAATGTGGGGCGCGCGGCTTTACCGCGCGGTAACGCTGTCTTCGAGGGTGTCGGAGTTCTGCTGGTGGACGAACTCGAGTGCAAAACCTTCTTCGAGGTTTCGCACCACCCGGGACTGGACCTTGCCGAGCATGACCAGGGATTTTAGGGGCGGGCGGTTTTCCGCAGCGATCGCGGCGCCGGACAGCGACATGTCGATAACCCGGCAGGTCATCTTGGTGCCGTCCTCGAGCGTCAGCAGGGCAATCGGGTTGCGCGGCACGATACGGTCGTGACGCCGGTCTTCCGGCAAGTTGAGGATGTCGCGGTTGGCAAGCCAGGTCAGTTGCGCTGCGAGCTTGTCGCGCTTGCGCGCGGTCGCGCCCACGGTCATGGCAAAACCGTTGTCGATGATGCGGGTGATCTTGCCCTCGACCCGGCCGATATGATCGAGATAGGCGATCACGCGGTCGCCGACATTGCCGATGCCGGGCGCCAGCAGCGCCAGCCCACCCGGCGACATATTGATGATTTGACAAGGAAATTCGCGCCGGTCCGGCAGCATGTAACGGCCGAGCAGGTGGACTTTTACGCGCTGAAAGCGCCGTCGTTCTTCGGCGGCCGGAAGAATCGATTTCTTGTTCGCCAACGCCATCGTCGCCACCCGACAACCGCTTTTTCGGTGCCGTTAGACCCTACGGCCAGCAAGGTTAATGAGCCGTTAGCGGCGGTTGCACGAAGTGTGGGCACTCACGTTGGGCGGGGAATGAGCCGCGGAACGCGATTGAAACCCCAAAGCAAAACCGGACACGCCAGGATCGCGGCGGCGCCGAAATCGAACGCCGCAGCGGCGCTGCCGGCCCATTTGGCGCAGGCGCCAGCGACGATCGGGCCGAGCATCATGCTGGCATAAAACACAGTGAAGAACAGACCCATGCCGATCGCCCGCGTCGCCGGCTGCAGCACGCGCGCCGGCAGGCTCATGATCGGACCCGCCGGCTGCCCGCTGATGAGACCAAGCGCGACCACGATAAAAACGACCGCGCTGCTGCGCGGCAGCGCTGTCATCAGGATCGCGAACACGATGCAGCTTGCGACCAGAACAAGTTCAGGTCGTTTGGTCCGATCTGCAATAAAGCCGCCCAGCGGAACGGAAATCACCGCCAGCCATAAGACGATGCTGATCGTTGAACCTGCCGCTGCGATCGACCAGCCACGTTCGACCAGCATCGAAGGCCCGAATGAGAAGATCACCGCGAAGCCGACGTTGAACAAGCCCCAGATCAAGCCAGCCGCGATCATCGCGACGGCGCCATTGCGATCTAGACGCAAGCTTGTTGTTGAAGCAGCGGCCACGTCGCCCGGCGACCGGTACGCGACCGCGAGCAGCACCATGCAACAGAAGCTGAAGGCGGCAACGCTCAGATGGACGGCGCTGACACCATAGCGTGTGCCGATCAGGGGCATCAACAGCAGCGAGATCGCGACACCCGCAGGCCACGAATTGACGAAGATCGCCATCGCGGTCGCGATCTCCTTGCCCGCAAACCAGTCCGTCAGCATCTTCGTCAGCTGAACGCTGAGGATCACGCCACCGACACCAGCAACAAGCCGGCCGGCGATCTGGACGCTCCAGGAGGCAGCGAAGGCCATGGCCACGCTTCCCGCCAGCATCAACAGCAGAGCTCCGAGCACGGTCGTCTTGTCTCCGAACCTTTGCCCGATAGCGCCGCCGGGCATGGCCAAGGCGACGCCGGGTGCGAAATACAGTCCGATCAGAACCCCGATATCGGCCAGGCTGACACCGAATTCGCGGGAAAGCAGTGGTGCAACCGCGGCGACGCTCTGGAATTGGAACGCCATGGCGGCGCGAACCACGAACAGGACGGCGAGGATTCCCCAGCGATTGCGCAATGCCGCAGTCCCACTTGAACTCGGCGTGCAACCTGAGGCCGCTGCACGCCGGTGTCAATCGGCGCGGCGATCGCCGGCGCGCCGCCGTTCGAACTGCAGACGGGGGAGAGGTTCTAGCTCAGGCCTTCATACACCATGAAGCCGCGCGCTAGCTTGAGCTTGCGCAGCGCGCGGGGGACGAGGCGCTGCGGCGGGTGGCCGAGATATCGCCATGAGGTCAATTTGAAATCCCGCAGCACCCTCGGCTCGCTTTCGAATGGTGCCAATAGTCCAGTCAGGCTCAGCGGAGCGTGCGCGCGGGCGTTGAACGGCAGCAGCAGCAATTCCAGATTCGCCGGCGAACCATCTTCTGAAGTCGCGGTGATGCCGGCGACGGCGGCCTGCATTTCTTCCGCCACCACCGCGATGATGTCTTCGATCTCGCGGCGTCCCCGCGGCTCAAACAGCGCGGAAAAACTGCGATCCTTCAGATCGCAGCCAAGCAGCGCGCAAACCCTCGTGCCGGCGACCCGAAACGGATAGCCAGCGGCCGCATCGTAAGACAGCACGAAAATGTCGCCGAGCAGGTCGCGTACCGCGGCGGGCTCGATGTCGCTGCGGTCGGGTGCCCGCGCGCTGCCGCGCTTCTCGTCCCAATAGGCAAAGAACTCGCGGTTTGACGGATGTTTCATACCTCAACCTTGCCCCGGCGAATGGGCCGGCGGGACAGTTCTGTCCCGCTCTCGCGCACGCGCATTCCCCGGTTTGTTTTGCAAGAGAGGCACTGCAGCGTCCATGCCGCGGATGGATTTCCGCTTGTTTGGCGGCGTCTTTGTGCCGTTAACGTTAAATTAACTATGCGGTTGGGGATCGGCGGAAGGCTGCTAATGTCCGCGCAGTGGAGGCGCTCGCCGGTTTTCTCCAAGGGCCGGTGAGGTTGTTACACAGGTGGCGTCAAACAGGTTTGGTCATCGCGCGGGGAGGGGTGGGGATGTCGCCCTGGGCTCTCTGCGCGAAAAACGACCGGCACAAACGAGGGAGGGCTTTCTCAGAGCCCTCCCTTTTTCTTTGACAATTCGCGGCTCTGGCGGCGATCCCGTGCTTGCGCCGCACCGCCAAGCCGCCTATTGGGGCGCAATCGCTCGCAAGAGCCGCTGCCTTAAGGCCTTCGACCCCTTGGAAGCCCCACCGCAATACCCGGAAGAATTGCCGCAGGACGCCCCGCAGGCCCCGCGCGAGCCGCTTCTGACGCTGCCGGCCCCGCTTACCGCCTATGTGCTGCTGCTTGCGCTCATTCACTTGCGCGTGCTGCTGCCGCCGGAACTGGAGAACTGGACCATCGACGTGTTCGGATTCATTCCGAAACGCTACGATTCAACGCTGTTGGCGATCGATTTTCCCGGCGGCGCCGGCGCCAAGGTCTGGACGTTTGTCACTTATTCGCTGCTGCACGCCAATCTCAGCCATATCGGTTTCAACGTGCTCTGGCTGTTGCCGTTCGGCAGCGCGCTGGCGCGTCGCTTTGGCGCGATGCGGTTCTTCCTGTTCATGGCGGTGACGGCGGCCGCCGGCGCGCTGGCGCATCTCGTCACCCATGAGCACGCGGTGGCGCCGATGATCGGCGCCTCGGCGTCGGTGTCCGGCACCATGGCGGCCGCGATCCGTTTTGCCTTCGTCAGGGGAAGCTTCCTGTCGTTTAACCGCGGCGACGCCGACGCCGCAGCACGGGTGCCGGCGCTGTCGCTGATGCGGGCTTTGCGCAATTCGCGCGTGCTGGCTTTTCTCGCAATCTGGTTCGGCGTCAACATCATCTTCGGCGTCGGATCGATCGCGATCGGCGCCGACGGCGCCAGCGTCGCCTGGCAGGCGCATATCGGCGGTTTCCTGGCGGGCTTGGTGTTGTTTTCGCTGTTCGACCCAGTACCGCGCGCCGTGAAAAATGCTGCGGATGCGTCGTCTTCCGACGCGTCGCACAGCGGCTGATCGTCGCTTGCGACGCAGCGCGATTTCCATCATCATTGCCGCGGCTAAGAGGCAAGGCATAAGCCCGCAAACGTGCTTAAATAGCTGTGCCTGCCGAACGCGCCTGCAACAAAATCGGCGCGGAACTGTTGATTGAAGACTCAAAAGAACAAGGATCGCGCTTCGCTTTAACGGGCGCGACCGGCTTCAAGGAGACGACAATGACGGTACGTGCAATTCTCGATACCAAGGGCCATCAGATTACGAGCGTCGAGCCGGACGCCAAGCTAGCCGCTGCGATCAAGATGCTGGGGGAACGCAAGATCGGTGCCGTGCTGGTGATGGGCCAAGGCCGCATCGAAGGCATCCTGTCGGAGCGCGACATCGTGCGCGTGCTCGGCGAACGCGGCGCCAGTGTGCTCGACGAGCCGGTCAGCGCGGTCATGACGCGCAAGGTCGTCAGCTGCAAGCAGTCCGACACCGTCAGCGCGATCATGGAGATGATGACGTCGGGAAAATTCAGGCATTTGCCTGTGGTCGAGGACGGCAGGGTCGTTGGCCTGATCTCGATCGGCGACATCGTCAAGTGGCGGGTCCGGGAATATGAGGCCGAGCAGGAAGCGTTGCGCGACTACATCAAGACCGCCTGATTGAGGTCTCGCCGCGACGTTCAGGGCTCCTTGTCGATTACCGTGCTCGTCCTACCGGAGGCGCCGGAACCAGGCGCCAGAATGTGGATCGCCTCCTGGATCGAGTCGATGGCGCGTTCGGCGGCGCGCGCGCCGAAGCCGATCAGATCGTCGGCGCGGTGGAAATCGAACCAGCCGATTTGGCCGACGCGGGGCGAGATCAACAGGTCGGGCGGATCGCCGGCGAGGCGGGCGCGGGTGATGCGGTCCTGCATGATGTTGAAGGCATCGACCATCACGGAGGAGATGCCCGGCCGTCCGCCGCTGCCGAAAAATTCGCGCTTCATGGTGCGCTCGGGCGAAAAGAATTTTCCGAGCCCGCGCTTCGGCGGCGTGGCTTCGATCACGGCCTCCGGCGTTTCCGACGACGGGCCATGCGCATAGATCGTCGTGGAGTGCGTGAACACGTCGCTCGAGAGGTTGGCGGCGATCACGATCTCCGCGCCGAGCGCACGCGCCGCCGACACCGGCACCGGGTTGACCAGCGCGCCGTCAACCAGCCAGCGGTCGCCCACGAGCACCGGCGAGAAGATCCCGGGCAGCGCGTAAGAGGCGCGCATCGCGTCGACCATACGGCCATGGGTCAGCCAGATCTCGTGGCCGGTGCGGACTTCCGTTGCCACGGTGGCAAATTTAATAGGTAGTTCCTCGACCAGGATCGGGCCCATCGCGGCCTCGAGCTGCGCTGCCAACTTGTCGCCGCCGATCAGGCCAGAACCGTTGAGACGGATATCGAGGTAGCCGAGGATATTCCGCGGCTGCAGGCGGCGCGCCCATTGCTCAAGCGTATCCAGATGACCCGCCGCATAGGCGCCGCCGACCACCGCTCCAATCGAGGTGCCGACCACCACATTGGGAACGATGCCATGGGTAATCAGGGTCCGGACAATGCCGATATGGGCAAGTCCACGGGCGGCGCCGCCGCCCAGCGCCAGCCCGATCACCGGCCGACGGATGCTGCCGAGGCCGACCTTGTCGCGGCCTTCAGTCCCGTTTTGCCCGTTTTGGCTGCGTCCGATCAAAATATCCAGCACCGAAGATCTCCTGCGCGCAAGACTATGCGCGACGGCTTGGCCCCGCTAGAATCGATCACAAGCATGGTTTATGCCGCTTATCCCGAGGGTCAGGATGGGCTAGGCGGGGATTGTGACTGGAGCGCGGCCTGGTGGAAATAACACCCAAGACTTCCCGCCGGTTCCGGTCCGGTTGGCCGGGAGGCTTGAATTTGCCGCGTTTTCGGTGAAAAGCATGCGACATGACGACGACAGGGGGTAATGGCATCAGTCGAACCGGGCGGGGCGAACGCCTAAAGGTCGTGCTCGCGCTCGCGGCATTGCTCGCTTTTGCAATTCCGGCCCCGGCCTCGGCGCAGATGTTCACTGATCACGGGCCGCCGGTGCCTCCGGTATCGGTCCCGGAGCCTTCGGCGCCGGCCATGAACCTTGCGCCGCCCTCCGGTCCGGCGTCGATCCCGAGCCTGCCGGCGCCGTTGACGCAACCTTCCATCGCGGTCGCGCCGCCGGTGGCCCCGCCGCCCGGCGTGTCGACGGCGGGCCAGGCCGTGTTGTCGTTGACGGCGCGTTTCGGCAAAGACATGCCGGTCATCAACTCGGGGCTGGTGTGGCGGGTGTTTTCGGACCGTCCCGACGAGACCGGCACCTTCAAGATGATCCGCGAGGAGCGCGGGGCGACCCCCAACATCGTGCTGCCGCCAGGCAGCTATGTCATCCATGTCGCGCTTGGCCTCGTCAGTGCGGTGCGGGCGGTAACGCTGAAGTCGGAGACCGACCGCGAATCCTTCGTGCTTCCGGCGGGGGGGTTGCGGATCGAGGGCCGCGTCGGCGCCTCGAAGATTCCGCAGAACCAGATTTCGTTCGCGATCTACAAGGGCAGCCAGTTTGATGTTGGCGAGCGCGCTTCGCTGGTGCCGAACGTCGCCGCCGGCGATGTCGTGCTGCTGCCGGAGGGCACCTACTACATCATTTCCAACTACGGCGATGCCACTTCCGTTGCCAATTCGGTGGTGCGCTCAGATATTCGCGTTCAGGCCGGTAAGCTGACCGACGTCATCATCACTCATCGCGCCGCCGTCATTACGCTGAAACTGGTCAGCGACCGGGGCGGCGAAGCATTGGCGAACACCGCGTGGTCGGTGATCACGCCGGGCGGCGACGTCATCAAGGAATCGATCGGCGCATTCCCCCGCGTCGTTCTGTCGGAAGGTGAATATCGCGCCATCGCCAAGAACGAGGGCAAGGTCTACGAGCGTCCCTTCAATGTCGTCAACGGCGTCGACGGCGAAGTCGAGGTCGTCGCGCACTAGCGCAACAAACCCT
>DATBYN010000086.1:0-3201 GCA_036513695.1 Bradyrhizobium sp.
ACCGCGCGGTCGTAATGTTCGACGATGTTGACGCGGTCGAGGAACACTGCCTTGATCGCGTCCTGCCACGACCAGAGAGACAGCGGATAGTAACTCAGCGGCCGGAAATCCGCGTTCAGCACCAATACCGGCCAACCGCCTTGCGAGACATGTGCGTTCAAGTAACGCTCCTGGCCCCCATCTAAGCTGCGAAGCAGCGTGAGATGACATACTACAGGCAGCGTGACGGGATTGTGAAGAGCGTTCCGGGTCTTATCCTTGGGTCCTGCCCGCTGGCACCGGGATTGCACCATCGGCCCCAAGCCCGCTAAACCGGGCCTCGGCACATTTCCGCCGCGATTGGCCGCGAGCAAATTATGGTTACCAGGTCCCGATATCTCGAGGCGCCGCGCCGGCTGCGGGCTTTTGTCCGTGCGCACGAATCAAGCCTGGTGGTGCTGGCCGTGCTGATCGGCGCCACCGGCGGATTGTTGGTGGCGGCGATGAGCAACGCGGTCGAAGCGTTGCACGTGGTGCTGTTCAACCTCGATTGGGGGGAGCGGCTTTCCAGCCAGTTCAGGATCGAGCCGCTGCGGGCGCTACTGGTTCCAAGCCTCGGCGGGCTGTTACTGGGCTTGGCGTTTCTGTGGCTCGCGCGTTTCCGGCCGGCGCGCGAGATCGATCCGATCGAAGCCAATGCGCTGCATGGCGGGCGGATGTCGTTTCGCGGCAGTGTCATCGTGGCGTTGCAGACGGTGTGGTCGAGCGGGGTCGGCGCCTCGGTCGGGTTGGAGGCCGGCTACACCCAGTTGGCCTCTGGCATCGCCGCCTCGCTGGGCCGCGCCTTTCATCTGCGCCGTGCCGATCAGCGAATCATGGTCGGCTGCGGCGCCGCGGCCGCGATTGCCGGCGCGTTCGGGGCGCCGCTGGCGGGTGCGTTCTATGCTTTTGAGCTGGTGATCGGCGGCTATACGCCGGCCAGCCTGACGCCGGTTGGAGTAGCCGCGGTCGCCGGCTATTTCGTCGCCCATGCCTTCACGATCCTGTCGTTCGGGGTCGGTGTCGGTCCGGTCGGTGACGTGCTCGGACGTGACCTCGCCATCGCCTCGCTGCTCGGGATTTTGTCGGCGCTGACCGGCATCGCCATCATGCGGGGCGTGACGCTGTGCGAGGAGCTGTTGTCGAAGACCAGGCTTTGGCCGCCGCTGCGCCCGGCGCTGGGCGGTCTCATCGTCGGCCTGCTCGCTCTGGTGACGCCGCAGGTGATGTCGTCGGGGCATGGCGCGCTGCATTTTGCCGGATTTGTCTCGATCCCGCTGACTGTCATCGCCACCATGTTCATCCTGAAAGCGATCGCCTCCATCGTATCGCTCGGCAGCGGCTTTCGCGGCGGGTTGTTTTTCGCAACCCTGTTTCTGGGCGCGCTCGGCGGTCATCTGTTCGCCGCCGGTTTTGACATCATCTGGCCGGGGCTGAACCTCAATCCGAATGTCTATGCGATCGTCGGCATGAGCGCGTTGTCGGCATCGGTGATCGGCGGGCCGCTGACGATGTCGTTCATCGCGCTGGAATCCACCGGCAATCTCTGGCTCACCACGGCGGTGCTGGTCGCGGTCATCATCTCGACCCAGATCACCCGCGAACTATTCGGCTATTCCTTTGCAACCTGGCGATTGCACCTGCGCGGCGAGACCATCCGCAGCGCCGCCGATATCGGCTGGATCCGCGATCTCACGGTGCGGAGCCTGATGCGGCCGGATGTCACCACCGTGAACGCCGACATGGCAATCGAGGAGTTCCGCGAAAAATTTCCGCTGGGCTCAAAAACCCGGGTGGTCGCGGTCGACGGCGCGGGCCGCTATGCCGGGCTCGCGCTCGTCGCCGAAGCGCACGCGCCGGATGTCGAGCCGGCCAAGGGCCTTGCCGGCATTCTCCATCATTGCGACGTGGTGCTGCATCCGGTCATGAACATCCAGGAAGCCATCGCCGTGTTCGACGCCGCCGAAGCCGAAACGCTTGCGGTGGTCGAAGCCGACGGCGAACATCGGCCGGTTGGAATTCTGACCGAAGCGCATGCCATGCGGCGCTATGCGGAAGAATCCGAACAGCGACGGCGCGAGGCGGTCGGCGATATTTGATTGATGCTGCGTGATGCGCAGATCACAATCCCACGTCGTCCCGGCGAACGCCGGGACCCATACGCCGCGGCGGCTGTTTTGAGAGAGACTGTTCGCCGGCTTTCGCGCAACAAACACAAGCCGGTGGTTATGGGTCCCGGCGTTCGCCGGGACGACAGCTTGGCTAAACCTTTTCCAGCTTCTGCAGGCAACGAACCACCGCCGGCATCGGCGTGTCCGGGAAGCTGGTGCTCCAGTTGGTGACGCCGACTTCGCCGACATAGATGTCGCCTTTGGAATCCAGCGCGAGGCCGTGCGGTGCGAGGAATTTGCCCGTCTCGAGGCCAGGACCGTCCTCGCCGCCAAGCCGCGCGATGCGTTTTCCCTTGGCGTCGACGATGGTCAGGCGCGGGCCCAAATTAGGCACCTGGCGGTTGACCGGCATGCCGGGGCCGAGTTCGCCGACGATAAAGTTCGGATGCTTGCCGCCACAGCAATGCAGCGCGCAGGGGCGATGCAAATTATTCCACTGCGTCTCGTATTTGCCGTTGCCATCGAACACCTGGACGCGGTGGTTTTCACGATCGGCGACATAGACAAAACCGTCGGCGTCGGTTGCGATGTTGTGGACGATATTGAACTGGCCGGGATCGCTGCCCGGCTCGCCCCAGGTTTTTATCAGCCTGCCGTCGGGCGTATATTTGTGCACGCAAGCGTTGCCATAACCGTCCGAGACATAAATCTCGCCCTTCGGCGACAGCGCGGTGTGGGTGCAGCGGTGGAATGGTTCGCCGCTCATGAACGGCGTCGGCTTGTTCGGGATGCCGATGGTCAGCAGCACCTTGCCGTCAACAGTGCATTTGCGCACGGTATGGTCGCCATCGTCGGTGCAATAGAGATTGTCGTCCGCATCGATGTGCAATCCATGCGCCCGGGAGAACAGGCCTTCGCCCCAGCTCCTGACAAAATTGCCTTCGCGGTCGAGCACCACCATCGGATGGGCACCGCGGTTGAACACGTAGATGCGGTCCTTGCTGTCGACCGCGACCGAAGCAACGTCGGTGAGATTCCACCCCTCAGGCAGTTTTGCCCAGTTCTCCACCAC
>DATBYN010000087.1:0-7120 GCA_036513695.1 Bradyrhizobium sp.
GGTCAGTCGCGCTGGCCGAGCAGCTGCAGGAGCAGCGTGAACAGGTTGATGAAGTTCAGGTACAGCGACAGCGCGCCGGTGATCGCTGCCCGCTCGGCGATGTCGCCACCCTGTGAGGCATAGCCGTAGATGTAGTCGTTCTTCAGCCGCTGGGTATCCCAGGCGGTGAGGCCCGCGAACACCAAGACGCCGACCACCGACACGATGAACTGCAGCGCCGTAGAGGCCAGGAAGATATTGACCAGGCTCGCGATGATGATGCCGAACAGGCCCATGATCAGGAACGAGCCCATCCCGGTCAGGTCGCGCCGCGTGGTGTAGCCGTAGAGGCTGAGCGCGCCGAAGGTGGCCGCGGTGATGAAGAACACCCGCACGATCGAGGTGTGGGTATACACCAGGAAGATCGAGGACAGCGAAACGCCCATCAGCGCCGAGAACACCCAGAACAGCATCTGGGCGGTCGCCGGCGAGAGACGGTTGATACCGGCCGAGATCACGAACACCATGGCGAGCGGTGCCAGGATGAACAGCCATTTCAGCGGGCTGACGAACATCGCGTAGCCGAACGGCGTCAGATACATGCTGCCGACGCGGATCGCGTCGCCGGCAGGCGTAGAGGTCACCGCCGCCATATAGACACCGAGCGCGGCAAGGCCGGTGATGGCCAGGCCAATGCTCATGTAGTTGTAGATGCGCAGCATGTAGGCGCGCAGACCGGCGTCGACGGTCGCGGCGTCAATGCGCCCGGCGGCCCGGCCGAAAGGAGAAGCGTAGTTGCGGTCTAGGTCCGACATGGTCGAATTCCCGTTTGTTGGTCCGGCGGAGCGCAAGGGGGTTTGCGGCACCGGTTATTGCGAAATCTATCTCAGGTACCACGGTTTGCTGACATTAATTTTGCGTCATGCAACCGGGATCTGAACCTGGCAGGTATGTGGGAAACTAGCACACCCGCTGCAAGCGTCCATGCGCGGCTGAATGTCGCTCCGCGGCATGTTATCAGGCGATGCGGACGCCGACCGGCGTGACGAAAAAAGGTCATTCAACGGGGTTGGCCCGCTGTCGCTCAGCGGTATGCCGTGTCCCCGACATAGCTTCAATTTGTCATAAATTCCGCAGCACCGTGGCCGGCTTCTGGTTGAGGGCCAAAAGCGTCCCCGCGAGCCCCAGCCCCACGGTCACGATCAGCGCCGCCAGCACCACGCCGGCGGCGCTGCCGGCTTGCCAGATGAAGCTCAGCGTCATCAGCCGGGTCACGATCAGCCAGGCCGCGACCGACCCCGCGATCACGCCAAAGACGGCGGTGGCAAAGCCGATCAGCAGATATTCCAGCGCATAGGCGCCGAGCAGCCGCGCCCTTGTGGCGCCGAGCGTTTTGAGAATCACCGCATCATAGACCCGGTGGCGATGACCGGCGGCGAGCGCGCCGCCCAACACCAGGATGGCCGAGATCAGCGTCACCGCGCTGGCGCCGCGGATTGCCAGCACCAGGTTGGAAACGACGCTTCCGATGGTCTCCAGCGCCTCGCGGACTCGCACGCTCGTCACCATCGGGAACGCATCGGCGACCGCCCTGATGATTTTCGCGTCGCCGGTGGAATCGGGGTGGGTTTCGGTCAGGGTCGCGATGTGGGTATGCGGCGCGCCCTTGAACGCGTTGGGGGAGAACACCAGGACAAAATTAATGCCGAGGCTCTGCCAGTCGACGTTGCGCATATTGCCGATCCGGGCCTGGATATCGCGGCCGAGCACGTTGACGACGATCTCGTCGCCGATCTTTAAGCTCAAGCCATCGGCGATCTTCTTCTCGATCGAGATCAGCGGCGGCCCGTCATAGTTGGCGCCCCACCATTCGCCCTCGACGATCTTGGAACCCTTCGGGATTTCGCCGGTATAGGTCAGGCCACGGTCGCTCTGCAGCACCCATTCGGAATCGGTCGAAGCCTTGAGGTCCTCGGCCTTGACGCCGCGGGCGGAAACAATACGCCCGCGCAGCATCGGCACGTCCTCCACTGTCGATCCCGGCGCGGCGGTTTTAAGGAACTCGGCGAAGCGGCCGGCTTCATGGGTGGGAATATCGATGAAATAGAACGATGGCGCGCGGTCCGGCAGCGCCGCCAAAAATTGCCGCCGCAGATTGCCGTCGATCTGCGTGATCGTGACCAGCACCGCCAGCCCCAGGCCGAGCGACATCACCACCGACGGGGTGAGCGCGCCCGGCCGGTAGATATTGGAGATCGCGAGACGCAGCATCGGGAAACGTGTCCGCGGCAGCCGCCGCGCCAGCGCCATCAATCCAGCGGCAATGCCGCGCAACAGCGCGAACACCACGACCGAGGAGGCAACGAACACGGCCGCGACACGCTTGTCGTAAGCAAGCCCAATCACGACCGCGACCAGCAGCGCGATCACCAGCGCCATCAGCGCGAGGTAGCGCCAGCGCGGACGATGCCATTCGCTCGATACCGCCTCGCGAAACAGCGCTGCCACCGGCACGTCATGGACCCGGCCGAGCGGCCACAATCCGAAGGCCAGCGCGGTCAAAAGGCCGTAGACGAACGACAGCGCCAGTTCGTCCGGATGCAGCGCCGGCACTACCGGCAGCGGCAACAATTTGCCGAACACGCCGACGATGATGAAGGGCAGCGCCGCGCCCACGGCCAGTCCAATCACCGAGCCGATCCCGGCGAGCACGATCACTTGCGTCAGATAAATCGTAAAAACGTCACGGCCGGTGGCGCCGAGCGCCTTGAACGCCGCGATGACGTCGCGGCGGCGATCGATATGACTTTTGACCGCATTGGCGACGCCAACGCCGCCGACCAGAAGCGCGGCAAGTCCGACCAGCGTGAGGAACTGGGTGAAGCGGCTGATGGTGCGCTCGAGCTGCGGCGAAGCATTGCTGCGGCTGCGAATCTCCCAGCCGGCTTCGGGCAACGCCTTTCGCGCATCCTCGATCAGCGCGGCCGAGGCGCGATCGGAGGCCGCGTCGTCCGGCAGTTTTAGTCGATAGATCCAGCGGACCAGGCTGCCGGGCTGCAACAGCTCAGTGGCGCGCAGGCCGGCCTCGCTGACCAGGAATCGCGGACCGAGACCGACACCGCCGGCGAGCTTGTCCGGTTCGGTCTCGACGACGCTGCGGATTTGAAAACTCGCGCTGCCGACCGAGACGCGGTCGCCGAGTTTTAAATCGAACCGCGCCAACAAGGTTGAATCAACCGCGGCGCCGAACGCGCCGTCGCGCTCGGCCAACAGATCCGGCAACGCAATTTTGGGATTGAGCGTCACCTCACCCAGCATCGGATAATTGCCGTCGACCGCCTTGAGCTCGACCAGTGCCAGCCGGCCATCGCCCGCGCGCGCCATCGCGCGCAGCGTCGCCGCGATCGAGACCTCGCCGCGCGAGCGGAGGAACGCGACTTCGTCGGGCTTGGCCTCACGCTGGATCAGCGAGAAGGCGACGTCGCCACCAAGCAGCGTGCGGCCCTCGCGCGCCAGGCCCTCGCCGAGACTTGCCGCGACCGAGCCGACGCCCGCGATCGCCATCACGCCGAGCGCGATGCAGGCGATGAAAACATAAAAGCCGCGCAAGCCGCCACGCAATTCGCGCAGCGCGTAGCGCAAGGCGAGCGACGAGGCGCGGTCGCCGCCGACGGGTTCGGAAACAAGGGTGCCGTGAACGGGTTCGGAAGCGATCGTCATGGAGCGGCTTTGCGCTCGGCAAGCTGTCCGTCGATCCGGCCCGAACGCAGCCGCACCACGCGATCGCAGCGCTGCGCCAGCGACGTGTCGTGGGTGACCAGCACCAAGGTCATGCCGCGCTCGGCATGCTTGGTGAACAAGAGATCGACGATCTGTTTTCCGGTGGCCTCATCGAGATTGCCGGTGGGCTCGTCAGCGACCAAAATGGCGGGATCGGGTGCCAGCGCGCGGGCGAGCGCGACGCGCTGCTGCTCGCCGCCGGATAATTGGGTCGGATAATGATGCAGCCTGTCGCCGAGACCGACCGAGTTGAGTTCCTGCGCGGCGCGTTGCGAGGCGTCGGGGTTACCGGCGAGCTCCAGCGGCACCGCCACGTTTTCCAACGCCGTCATGGTTGGAATCAGATGAAACGACTGGAACACGATGCCGACCTGGCGGCCGCGAAACCTCGCCAGCGCGTCCTCGTCGAGGGCATTGAAAGGGGTGCCGTTGACCACCACCTCTCCGCTGTCAGGACGCTCCAATCCCGCCATCACCATGAGAAGAGTGGATTTCCCCGAACCTGACGGTCCAATCAAGCCGAGCGCTTCACCCGAAGCGACACGCAGGCTGATATCCTTGAGGATATGAACGCGCGCGGCCCCGGTGCCGAGCGAGAGGTTGACGTTCGAGATGGAAATAGTGTCCGGCTCAAGGCCGGATAGCGATGAGGGTTCGATGAGACTGTCCATGGCTCGGTCATATGGCAATTGTGCAGGTGCGGTCGAGAGGCAGCTTAAGTTGTTTGTGCACATGCTCGTGTTGAACCTGGTTCTCCTGACGGCGGCAACCGCATTCGCCCAAACGCCGGCCGCCCAAACACCGGTCGGTCATGTGACAAAACCGATCAAGATGGTCGTATTAGGGGATTCGTTGAGCGCGGGCCTTGGCCTTCCGGCGCCGGCGGCGTTCCCGGCGCGTTTGCAAAAAGCTCTAGAGGCCAAGGGGATAGCTGTCGACATGATCAATGCCGGGGTATCCGGCGATACCTCTTCCGGCGGCCGCGACCGGCTCGACTGGTCGGTGCCCGAGGGCACCGGGGCTGTGATCCTCGAGCTCGGCGCCAACGATGCCTTGCGCGGCACCGATCCGGCGGTGACCCGCGCCGCGCTGTCGGACATCTTGACGCGGCTGAAGGCGCGCAAGATCGCGGTGCTGATGTGCGGGATGGTGGCGCCGCCGAATTACGGCAGCGACTATGCCGCCCGCTTCAATTCGATCTATCCGGATCTGGCAAAATCGTTCGCGGTGCCGCTCTATCCGTTTTTCCTGGAGGGCGTCGCCGCCAACCGCAAACTCAATCAGGCCGACGGCTTGCATCCGACCGCGGAGGGCGTCGATATCATCGTCAACAATATCCTGCCCACCGTGCAGGCATTAGTCGGCGCGATATCCGGGCAACCGAGCTAAAAGGAGGGCAGGGATAACCCTAATCCCGCGTTTTTCCGCGGGTTTGCGGTCTGTTAACGCGATATCCTTCGCAGAGTCATATAACTACGGTAGAAATCCTCGATCGGTGATTCGTTACCGGGTTTCAGCATCGGGAGTCTTGCGATGCCGCGTTTGTTTACTGGACTGGAAATTCCGGCCGAGATCGGCCAGACGCTTTCCAATTTGCGGGGTGGCCTCCCCGGCGCCCGCTGGATCGACCCCGAAAATTATCACGTCACCTTGCGCTTCATCGGCGATATCGACGGGATCGCGGCGAACGAAATCGCCTCGATGCTGTTTCGGGTCAACCGCAAGCCGTTCGATGTCACCCTGCAAGGACTGTCGAGTTTCGGTGGACGCAAGCCGCGCGCAGTGGTGGCCTCGGTGGTGCCGAGCCGGCCGCTGATCGAGCTGCAGGCCGAACTGGAGCGGCTGATGCAGCGCATCGGGCTCGATCCGGAGGGGCGAAAGTTCACTCCGCATGTGACGCTGGCCCGGCTGCGCGACGCCTCCAACCAGGATGTCGCGGATTACCTGTCGGTGCGCGGATATTTTCCGACCAAGGTGTTCACGGCGTCGCGCTTCGTGCTGTTCTCCTCGCGCGCCTCCACCGGCGGCGGGCCCTATGTGGTCGAGGATTCCTACGCGCTGAGCGCGTGATCTTGCGCCTCTCCCCGCGCGCGGGGAGAGGCCGGATTGCGAAGCAATCCGGGTGAGGGGGACCCTCCGCGGACTCCTCTGCTTCAGAATTTGCGGTGACAGCCCCTCACCCCAGCCCTCTCCCCGCAAGAGCGGGGCGAGGGAGTAACCAGCGCATACCCGCTGCACCAATTCTCGGCTTGCAATTTCCGCCATGTTGGGGCCGAAAGGGGGCCATGCTGTCTCCGCCGTCTGCCTCGTTCCGCGCCCATTATCGGGCCCTCGTCTCCTCAGGCGCGATCGAGCCCGACGCCGCGCAGGCGGAGGCTGCGGAGGCTTTTTCGAGCCTCGGGCAGCGGCTCGCGAGCTATAAGCCGGTGCGCAAGCAGGGCCTGCTGGGCCGGCTGTTTAACGATAAAAATGGCGGACCGCCGCGCGGCCTCTACATTTATGGCGAGGTCGGGCGCGGCAAGACCATGCTGATGGATCTGTTTTTCCAGCACAGTCCGATCGAGCACAAGCGCCGCGCCCATTTCCACGAGTTCATGGCCGAGGTGCATGAGCGGATTTTTGGTTTTCGCCAGAATATCGCGCGCGGCGAGATCGCCGATGGCGACGTGATCGCGCTCACGGCGAGCGCGATTTTCGACGAGGCCTGGCTTCTGTGCTTCGACGAATTCCACGTCACCGATATCGCGGACGCGATGATCCTGGGACGGCTGTTCTCAAAGCTGTTCGAATTGGGCACCGTTGTCGTGGCGACCTCCAATGTCGCGCCTGAGGATCTCTACAAAGGCGGATTGAACCGGGCGCTGTTCTTGCCGTTCATCACGCAGATCGCTGAGCATATGGACGTGCTGCAGCTCAATGCCCGCACCGACTTCCGGCTCGAAAAGCTCACCGGGGTAACGATGTGGCTGGTGCCGGCCGATCGCTCAGCCGATGCCGCGCTCGACAAGGCCTGGGCAAAGATGACCGGCAATGCGCCGTGCAAGCCGCGCGAAATTTCCATCAAGGGCCGAGTTCTGCACGTGCCGTGTTCGGCCCACGGCGTGGCGCGGTTTTCCTTTGCCGAGATCTGCGAAGTGCCGCTCGCCGCCTCGGACTATTTGCGGCTTGCACACGACTATCACACCATTCTGATCGACCACATTCCGGTGATGGATTACGACGAGCGCAACGCCGCCAAGCGGTTCATCGCGCTGATCGATACCCTCTATGACAACGCCGTGAAGCTGATGGCTTCTGCGGCTGCCGATCCGATGTCGCTATATGTCGCAACCGAGGGCAGCGAGGCGAACGAGTTCAAGCG